>NZ_MVOM01000062.1:0-17081 GCF_002018895.1 Acinetobacter sp. MF4640
AAACCACAGGACAGGACACCGACCCGCTACAGCGCAAATCTGAAGCATTCAGAATACACAGTAATATTTACACTTGTTTACATATATTGTTTTGTACTCACAAATCAATTTAGGTATAATGTATTTATCAGGTCGATTGGCGACCTCATATAAAAGGTGTACTGAAATGGGTAACAGATGTTTGATTACAACTAAAGCAAAAGATTTAGCTATTTATCTTCATTGGAATGGCGGAATTGAAAGCGTAGCGCCATTTTTAAAATATTGTGAATTGCAGGGGCATAGACCACCTGAAAGCGATTCTTACGGATGGGCGAGATTATGCCAAGTTATCGGTAACTATTTCGGCGGTACTAATTCAATCGGAATAAGCAAATACCACGAAATGACCGAAGATAACGGAACTTATATAATTGAAAAATGGCGTATCGTTGGTCGTGAATTTAACGATATAGAAAGAATGAATGCAATGCTTAAAGACATTGACAGCCAACAGCCAGTAGATAGCCAGTTAGGTGAGTTTTTAGATTCAAGCACAGTTTTAATTACTGATTTAAAAATTAATGACCAAGTTTTTATATACAATCAAAACGGATATAAAAAATGTACAGTCATTGGGTTTGGTGAGGATAAATTTGTAAATGGGACAAATGTTAAAGGGTTGCCGTTTGTTGGGTTATATGAAAATAACGGCAAATTTGATCACAATATAAATAATTATATAACGACACAAACCGCCCAAAGAAGTGATTAAGAAAGAAGCCCCGCAAGGGGCTTTTTTAATGCCTGCGGGCTTGCTTTAGATCAGGAATGACCTAAACCACAGGACAGGACACCGACCCGCTACAGCGCAAATCTGAAGCATTCAGAATACACAGTAATATTTACACTTGTTTACATATATTGTTTTGTACTCACAAATCAATTTAGGTATAATGTATTTATCAGGTCGATTGGCGACCTCATATAAAAGGTGTACTTAAATGAAAAAAATTACTCAAAATGAAAAAGGTCAAATGTTCTATGAGGGCAGTCTAGTTTTGACTGCTAAAGATGGTTCGGTATTTTTCGTATCAACTGAAATGCTTGTATGCAAAGCATACCGAGCAAAAGCAAAAAAACCATTTTTAAATTATCGCTACAGAACATTAGAACGCCTAAAACAAGCGGTTAGCGAAAACATACAATCATGTAATGCAAGACATGAACGCAAGTTACTGGACAAGGAAAAAAATGCAGAACGTATAAAAAAATTTCGTGAAGAATTACAGGTAGGTGATATTTTGTCTACATGCTGGGGATATGAGCAAACCAATGTCGAATTTTATCAAGTAATATCTAAGGCAGGGGCTTTCTGTGAAGTTCGGGAAATTGCCAAACGCTCACACGATACAGCTTATATGCAAAGCGAAGTATCACCAAAGCAAAACGAATTTATTGGCGAACCAATTAGAAAGAAAATTTTAGACGGCTATATCATGATTACAAGCTATATTCGAGCAACACCGCACGAATATGAAATACTTGAAACAGGCACAAAGGTTTATAAGCGCAGTTATGTTTCATCATACGCATAATTAAAAGAAGCCCCGCAAGGGGCTTTTTTAATGCCTGCGGGCTTGGTTCAGATCGGGAGTGACCAAAACCACAGGAAAGGGAAACAACCCGCTACAGCGCAAATCTGAAGCATTCAAGATACACAATAATAATTACACTTGTTTACATATATTGTTTTGTACTCACAAATCAATTTAGGTATAATGTATTTATCAGGTCGATTGGCGACCTCATACAAAGGAATTAAAAAATGACTGATTTAGTTTTGTTGACTGATGAAGAAATCGCAGACATGAGCTATGACAGCTTTAATAAAACCGACCTAGTTGCTATGCAGTCAATGCAAGAAAGCGAATTTCCACGCTATACAGTTGCAATGGCTCATACAATTTATGTATGGGAAAATATCTTATATCAAGAAGCAAGCCGATTATGTGAAAGCTATGACGGGGGAGTATGGGAAACTAAAAACGGCTTTTGGACTTTGCAATCTGATTCAATTTTTTATATGGAAAATGGATGGGACGAAGCGTTTAACCTGAATGCCCTAGAATTTTCAATTGTGGTAAATTTATTTGCATTGTCTAAAATTGCAATGATGACATACAGCTCAAAACCTGCAATCAATCGCAGAGCCGTTTTTTTTAGTGATTACATAAAAGACGTTATACATAAAAATAGGAATGTTTTAGATACTACAGCAATTTATAAATTGATTTATTAAAAGAGAAGAAGCCCCGCAAGGGGCTTTTTTAATGCCTGCGGGCTTGGTTCAGATCGGGAGTGACCAAAACCACAGGAAAGAGAAACAACCCGCTACAGCGCAAATCTGAAGCATTCAAGACACACAATAAAAATTACACTTGTTTACATATATTGTTTTGTACTCACAAATCAATATATGTATAATGTTTTTATTAAGTCGATTGGCGACTTAAATTAAAAAGGTATTGAATTATGAACGACCAAAATAACAATGATGCAATCAAAGCAGAACGCTTAAACCGTTATGAAGAACGCCAACAAAACCGCTTAGATCGTTATGAAGCTTTAGCTGATAAAGCAACAGTAAAAAGCACAGTATTGGCGACACGTTCAAATCAAATGGCTGAATGTATACCGTTTGGACAACCAATTTTAGTTGGTCATCATAGTGAAAAACGAGATAGAAACTTTCGTTCTAAAATTCACTCTATTATGGGTAAATCAGTTCAGGAAATGAAGAAAGCCGAATACTATCAAAATAAAGCTGATAGCGTAGGCAAGGGCGGTATTTCAAGTGACGACCCTAATGCAATAGAAAAACTTAAAAGCAAGCTTGAGAAGTTACAGCAGGCGCAAGAGTTAATGAAAAAGGCTAACAAGTTAATTAAAAAATTTCCCGAACACAATGCACGTTTAGAGGGATTAATTGAGCTAGGTTTTTCTAAAGAAAAAGCTATAGACGTATTAAATCCTAAATATGGCTCAATTGGTTTTGCAAGCTACTCACTTCAGAATAATAATGCAGAAATTAACCGATTGAAAAAGCGTATTGCAGAATTGCAAACACTTGAAAATAGAACTTCAAATGAAGTTGAGAACGATCTTTATAAATATACAGAATGCAAAATAGAAAATCGTTGCATGTTTATATTTGATGGTAAACCTACGGAGGAAATACGCCAAATTTTAAAAAGTAATGGTTTTAAATGGTCACCAAGTCGGGGCGCTTGGGTACGCCAGTTAAATGCAAATGGTATATACGCATCTAAACGAGTAATAAGCCTTATAGATCAATTATAGTAAAGTAAGCCCTGCGGGGCTTTCTTTGATTGTAAGTGAAAAAGTCGCCCGCAATTTTTTTGCGGGTGATATTCCAATGAAGCAAAAAAATTGCGGTTCATTGCGAATCAAATTTATGGATATGCAAAAAAGCATAGTCTTAACAGGTAAGAGCTAACATAAAGTTATTGAGGTCACTAATATGAATAATGCACAGTTCAAAATAGAATGCTTTAAGAATGGCTTATACAGTCGGGAACAGGTTATAGATTTTTATAATGTAGTCTATGAAGAAAATACAAAGTTCAATAAGCGTGATGCTCAATTATGGATGAATGGCAAAACTTCATATATCTATAAAATAGATCAAACAGCTATAGATATGATCAATATGTTAAATAAAATTAGAGCCGAACTAATTGCAGAAGAAAGCGAAAGAATCCAAAAAGGCAAACCAAGATACACTAAACTTTTTAAATCTGAAGTGGATTTATGGGCGGTACACAATGAACTTTTGAATCTACCATTAAACTTTTATCACTCAATATTGTTAGAGTTGAAAGTAACTGAATTAGATTACTATGAGAACATAGAGCAAATGGAAAATTTTAATGAAAAACATTAAGTATAAATTTAAAATTCTGATGATAATTATTTTTACACTTGTAGGAATGTTGGCAGGGTACAACATTGGGAATTTTATAAGTAGCCACTGGTACAATGATCTTGGACAAACAAATCAAGGTTTTTACGAAATGATTAAAATATTTTTTAATGTAGCTTCAACTTTGCTATTCGGTACTGCCTGCTTATATATTTTTAAAGATGATATTAAAAACTAAACTCTAGGCGGTATCAATAGAGCAAAGTGTCTACTTTGCGAACTGAAGAAATATAAAAATCCTTCCCTCCCTGATTACCGTTGCAAGTTTCAAGCGAAGCCGACAAAATCTGTGATTTTGTCGAGCTGACCGCAGAACCACAACTACTCCCCTTTGCCCCTAAGCGGGACTTACAAAGCAATCCCGCAGGGTTGCGACAAAATATAAGATATTTCAATTTTAGTCATTCAGCAGTAACACTTCCTGAATTATCAACTAAAGTGCTTTTTGATTTTTTTGCTTGTTCACGATCATTAATAAATTTGTCACCTGAAGCTTTCAAACTATCAAAATAACTTGGGTTATTTTTTGCATTTTCAATAGCACTTAAAAGCATCCCAGTGATAATGCCTTTATCTTCAGATGGGAAGTCTACCATTTCAAAAAGAGCGCCAATTGTAATAAGCTTGTGTTCACGTTTTTTTCGATCTTTAGCTTGTGCAACTTGGGCTTCTTTTTTTAAACCTGCAAGAAGTTTTTTTTCATCCTCCTTGATTTTTTCCAGTTCTAAACGAGCTTTATATTTTTTAAACTCATTTTTCATAATCCGTTCAAAAGAACTAATTTGCTGTTTCGTTGGCGTACCTGATTCAATGTTAGAAACTAAAGTTAAGATAATTTCTTCAGTTTGACTTTTGTTCTCAAGTTTTTTTAAACGATCAATTTCTTCAGTGACGAATTTTTTTTGATCTTCAGTGAATTTAAAATCCTCAATATTCATTTTCTCAATCCAAAAGTTATAAGGTGATCAAATAATATCACAATGAAAAATTAAAAAATCCACAAAAAATACAAAGCAACAAAAAACTATAAGAGTTCGCAAAGGCAATAGCACTGTCAATATTTTTCAGACTGAACGGAAGCCATAGGCTCACGGCTCATCTGAAAACATATTGATCAGCAAAAATCAAAAAAAACACACTAATCCTAAAGGGGGTGTAAACGAAGTGTCTACCCCCGATGACCCACTGGCGAAGTGTAGGGATTCATAAGGGAATTATTCCCTTATGTGGGGCTTGGGGTGAAACCCCATATCTATATAAAAATAAATTACAAAAAAAGCCAAAAATCAGCCCAAAAAACCGCTTTTAAAATCAATGCCTTGCATTGCTTTAAAATCGGACAAATGCAAGCATTTGTTTTGTCACTTGTAGCGAATATATAGAGAGGTTATCATGACTACAGCAGTAGGAATGCACGCTTACTCGTTTCTCTTACGAGAAACAAATATCTAAAAGCGAAAAAGGCAAAAATGGCTATCTATCACTTATCAGTTAAGAACGGAAATCAATACGGTTCTTCGGGAAGTCGAGGAGCAAGCCATTACGCCTATATAAATCGTGAAGGAAAATATAAAAGAGATGATTTAGAGTGCATTAAAAGTGGCAACTTGCCATCATGGGCAACTGATGCAAAACACTTTTGGAAGTCAGCAGATAAGAATGAAAGAATAAATGGTCGTATTTATAAAGAGTTAGAAATTTCATTACCTAGAGAACTGAATAAAGAACAAAGAGAAGAATTAGTACAGGAATTTGTAGAAAAAACATTAGGTGAAAACTTTACTTATTCTTATGCAATTCATAGTCCTTTAGCTAGTGACGGTGAACAGAACCCGCATGTTCATATTATGTTTTCTGAAAGAAAATTGGATGGAATAGAGCGTTCTGAAGTTCAGCATTTTAAACGCTATAATCCTGTAAATCCTGAAAAGGGCGGTGCTGTTAAACATCGTTTTTATAATTCTAAATTATTTGTGGTTGATACTCGATTAGACTGGGCTAACCATGTAAATGACTTTTGTGAAAAGCTAGGAATTGATGCACGTATTGATCATAGAAGCTTTAAAGAACAAGGCGTTGAACTGTCAAGCCAAAACTTTAGAGCTGATTATGTTAGCAGCCATAAATATCATATCAGTGAAGATATTAAGAAAATACGTCATCAAAATGGTGAGGTGATTATTGAGCGACCAAGTGAAGCAATCAAAGCCTTAACGTCAAACAAATCTGTATTTTCAGTGCGTGAATTAGAGCGTTTTTTAATGGCTCATACGGATGGTGAAGAACAATATTTAAAAGCTTACGAATCAGTAATAAATTGCCCTGATATGGCTACTTTGTATGGGAAAGATAAAGTCGTATTTTCCTCTAAAGAACTTGTTGGTATTGAAGAATCTATTTCAACATTTATCTATAATGCTAATGAAGAAAGTCGTATTCAGAAACCATTTAATCTAGTTGAGAAATTACCTTTAAATGCTGTACGAGTTGCTGAAACAAGAACATTTAATAGTGAGCAAGAAAAAGCATTCTATACCCTAACTTCTACTGATCGAATTACCTTGCTCAATGGTTCTGCGGGTACAGGTAAATCGTATGTTCTAAGTGCTGTTTCCGAAGCCTATAAAGATTCTGATTATCAAGTATACGGAATTGCATTGCAGGCAATTACAGCTAAAGCTATTGCTAATGACTGTAATATTCCAAGTAGTACAATTGCTTCTTTCTTATCTAAGTATGATAGCGGTAATTTAGAAATTAATAATAAAACTGTATTGATCTTAGATGAAGCAGGCATGGTCGGTTCAAGAGATATGCAGCGATTACTTATGCTTGTAGAAAAACACAATGCACAAATAAAATTAGTTGGTGATAGTTACCAGTTAAGTGCAGTAAGTGCGGGTCATGTATTTGCAAATATTCAAGATAACTTGGACAAGAAAAATATTGCTTCACTGGAAGATATACAACGTCAAAAACATGCGAAAGAATCCGACAAGATGATTCAAGCATCTAAATATCTTTCTAAGCACCAAGTAGGAAAAGCAATAGATATTTATAAATCTATAAATATGGTTAATGAATATGAATCCCATGATTTAGCTTTGGCTAAAACTGTTAAGTCATGGAGTGATGATTCTAGTGAAAGTAAATTAATGCTTGCTCATTCTAATAGTGATGTAAACGAACTGAATAGAATGGCTAGAGCTTTACTTATTAAACAAGGAAAGCTTAATTCAGAAAGTGTTGCTTTGAAAAATTATCAAGGTGATATAGATATTTCTATCGGTGAAAAAATTGTATTTAAGCAAAACAATTCACAAATGAAAGTCAGTAATGGAGAACTAGCTGAAGTAATAGGTTTTGAAAAAGATAAATTTAATAAACCTAAAGCTATGATGGTACAGATGGAAAGTGATAGCAGACTTGTTAGAGTTGATTTAAAAGAATATGACCAGTTTAAACATGGCTATGCAAACACTATTCATTCATCGCAGGGTATGACTGTAGATAGTGCCTATATCATTGCTAGTGAAAATATGAATGCTAATTTAACTTATGTTGCTTTAACCCGACACAAACAAAATATTCAAATTAATTATAGTGCTTTAAGTTTTGCTACAAATGAAAAAGAAACTGTTAAAAATTCAGATGGTAAAATTTCTTACGACCATAATTACAAACCAGTAGAAAAAGAAATAACAGCTTTTGAAAACTTTAAAAAAGTAATTGGTCGTTCAGAAACTAAAGAGTTCTCTACAGATTTTACAGTTGTAGAATCTAAAGAAAATCTAATTAAGTCTTATCTAAATGATCATAGATTACATTTAGAAGATAAGCGGGAACTTTTTGGAATTAACAGTAAACTTTATTCATTAACCAGTGAAAATAAAACTTTCACTAAAGAAGAAATAGTTTCTGAAGTTAGAGCAAGTTTGAAATCTAAAGCTTTACTGGGTGACGAGATCGTTAAGTTTAACGGCAATATGAATATTGCAAAAGGTGAACTTGTGAAAATTACTAATGATTTTGAAATTAAAACAGGGCTATTTAGAAAAGCTACCTTTGAAAAAGGTACTGAATTAAAAGTTATTGATGCTTATATAGTTAAAGATAAGCCAGTAATGAAAGCACGAATTAGAAATGAAGAATACGAAATTCCTTTCAGCAAACTGAATCTTGAATATTCAGACAAATACTTTAACGAGTTTAAAGAACAGTCAAAAGCTAGATTTGATTCACGGCATAAAACTGAAGTTTACACAGAGTTTAGAGAACAACTTTTGAAGCAGAAAGCGAATGCACCAAAAGACAATTTGAATGCACCGAATCAGCGTATTAAGAACCCTAATACACCTAATAGAAATACACCTAAATATTAACTAAGGACTGTTTTATGAATAATTTTATAGTTAATGGAAATATAGTTAATCCTGAAGATGAAATATTGACTCAAGCTATTTTGCAAGAGTTTTATCAGAAAGGAACTAGACCTATTTGCGCTTGTTTACCACAAAAACATATTGAAATGTATATCGCTAAGATTGGCGATAATTTTGTTTTAAAGCGTATGCCCAACAGTGCAGATCAGCACGACTTTAGTTGCCTAAGCTATGAGCCACCTACTGAAATTTCAGGATTGGGTGAAGTCATGGGGGAAGCTATTAAGACAGATGAATCGGGGACAAGTGTTTTAAAGTTTGATTTCAGTTTGTCAAAAAGCAATTTATCAAAACAAGCGCCTACGCCTAGTGATACGCCCAAAGATACTGTGAAAGCTGAAACAACAAAGTTGACCTTAAAAGGGACGTTAGATTACTTGCTTGAAGAAGCTTTATTGAACCGCCACCAACCGAATATGAAGCATAATTGGTTTCAATTTCGCAAGGCATTAAAAATAGCCTTGAACGATAAAAAGAATAAAAAAGATGATTTAAGCGGATTGGTTTATATCCCTGAATATTACGACCAAACTAAACATAATGAGATTGAAGCCCGCAGAAAATCAGAGTTAGCAGACCTGAAAGTTAAAGGGAATAAACGCCCATTAAAAATATTTATTGGTGTGATTAAGTCTATTGATGATGCACGTTTTGATGGGGGTAGAATCATTCTAAAACATGCCCCTACATTGCATTTATTTATGGATGCAAAAATGTATAGCCAAGTTAATAAACGCTTTGAAGCAGAGCTGGAGCAAGCCCATTATCAAGATGATGTAAGCCTATTGGCGATTGGAACTTTTGGATTTGCAGACAGTGGCATTGCAAAGATTGAAGAAATAGCTCTAGTGCCTTTAAATCAAACTTGGCTACCATTTGAGAGTTTAGGTGAAAAAGAACTATTAGACACGCTCACAATGCAAAATAGATCATTTATTAAATGCCTGCGATATAACCTAAGTCCGAAAAGTCCAATTGCAAACGTATTGCTTACAGATACCAACCCACCAACGGCATTTTACTTGATCAATGATCAGACTGAAGATTCTTATATTGCTGAAGCAAAGGAATTGATTGCATCAAGTGAGTTCACTTCAATTCTGGTCAATGTAGATCGGGACGTTGTGGACATCCACCACCTGAAAATAAGCCATTGCTAGGCTATAACAATCACACTGACACCGCAGTTAATAATTAAGGATTCATACATGGATTACCAAGAACAGGAACAATTTAAAATTTTTGCAGGCTTTGTCGCTTTTCTGATAGCTGTTTTTTGCTTTCTAGTGTGGAAAGGTTCAAGTGTAGTGGGCTTGGACTTTGCAACTGGCATGAGGTCTAGTGTTGGTTTAATTGCTTTGGTAGTGGCGGTGTACTTCGCTATCAAATGGGATATACCTAAAGCTATACTTTTCCCTGCTGTAGCAGTTTTATTGGTTGTGTGCCTGTTCCCTGCATTGAATTACTACGCACTTGAAGTATCGGAAAAGTCATTTAATCATACGACTAATTTTTTAGGTCAACCAGTACAAGAATTTTCGGCAACTACAATAACCGTTATGTGGGGCATGTGGTATATGAAAGCTGTTTACATGATCATAGCGGGCTTAATTGGTTTTGGTTTACAACGTGCCTTATATCCTGAAGAAAACTATTTTTAAGCGATATTATGTAGCAACCGCACAATAATTATAACGATTTCAGCTTTGTGCTGATTAATACGATCTTCCTTACGACTTTTAGGTCGAATATAACCATTTACATATGCACCATCCATGTAAACCTCACCTGAGAGCGATTCATCGTTACGTTGCTCTATTAAAGTACGAGCCGAGCCTTAGCCGATAATAGAAGATGTTGCTTAGATTCTTTTTTCATAAAATCACCCTATATAATTTTATATCATTATATATAGTGTTTGTTTTCTTGGGGTATAAATATCTTGTAAAGTGTAAAGTCATTAAATATAATGATTTTACACTTCTTTGCGACATGCTATGTCGCTTATATCTTATGAGGTTGAAATATGAGTGACGAAGAATGGAAAGAGTATGCAAAAGGCTTACTTAAAGCAGAAATTGCCCGAAAAAATTTAAGCCTGATTGACGTGGCAAAAAAGTTAGAAGCAATGGGTATATCAGAAACACCACAAAACATTAGCAATAAGATCAATCGTGGCACTTTTGGAGCAATATTTATGCTTCAAATTCTCAAAGCGGTTGGTTGTAAAGAAATAAGATTTTAACTCCCATTCAACGGTAAAAAACAGGATTGATTCATGTCTGATAATTCACTCAAAAAAGGCAGATACACTCGTCATAGCAACAAAATTGGGCTTTATTCAACTAGCCAAGACCGAATTGGTTTTTTAAATAATAATAATGATGTGGTTTTAAGTTTTCCGTTTAAAGACACTGTGCTTGAAGCGGGCATGAATAAAGAAGATACAGGGCGTGAAGAACGATTCTTACACCAAGAAATTGATGGTGCTGATATTGATACTTTATTTGAACCAAAGGCACTCACTAATTTTAAGCTAATTGGTAGTGATAAAAACATACAAGACACTACTTTCTTTGATGAAAATGGAAATTTACAACAAAATTTATTAATTAAAGGCAATAATTTACTTGCTTTACACTCTTTAAGTGAGCAATTAGCGGGTAAAGTTAAGCTGATCTACCTTGATCCGCCCTATAACACTAATAATGATGGGTTTAAATACAACGATAGCTTCAATCATTCATCTTGGCTGACTTTTATGAAAAATCGTCTTGAAGTGGCAAGAGATTTATTAAAAGATGATGGTGTTATTTTTGTGCAATGCGATGATAATGAACAAGCTTATTTAAAAGTGTTAATGGATGAAATTTTTGGTCGTGAAAACAGCCAAGTAACTCTGTATGTCCAAGTTCGTTTCAGCAATAAAACACTAAATGAAGATAATGACTATCAAAAACTGATGGAACACATCTTTGTATATTCCAAAGATCAATATAAGCCAAACAAAGATAAGGTCGAATATTCCTACAATGCTTTTTGCTATGAAATCGAAGAACTTAGCGAAGGCAAAGTTGAAATCATTGGTGATCGTAAAGTTGTTATTTTTAAGCCTGATGAATACGTGATTAAAAAAATTCAACCAAAAGTAACGGCATTAAAAGCAACTTGGGCAACAGGTTCGTTGGTGAATCAGGGTGGCTCGGCAGCAGAATTTCTACACCTCTATTTGAAAGATCGTAAAGAAATAGATGGCTTGGGAGTTTTGTATAAAGTGATCGGTATGGGAACGAAGGGGGATGGATTAGGATATAGATATATTACAGGCCCGAAGCGTGAAACTGCTGTTAATGGTCAATTTTATACAGGTGTGCCTTTAGAAAAGAAAAATGGTGACGTAGAGGAAAAAGAAATCCCTATTGCCAACATTCTTTTTGATCAGGACATTTACGAAAATAACTTCTTGGATTTCAAAGATAGTTTTGGTAATTGCCGTACTCAAGGTGGCGTGAACTTTAATTCAGGTAAAAAACCTGAGCAGTTATTAAAACGAATTATTGAAATATCAACTCAAAAGGGAGACATTGTTCTCGACTACCATCTTGAACCGTACCGGGTTTGTCGGAGACCACTTTTCTTGAGAGAATGTCCCGATGAAAAAAGTAAAATACACCCCTGAAATCAGAGATAGAGCGGTTCAATTATTGATTGAATCTGAAAAAGATTATCCTTCTACTTGGGCTGCAATCACCGCTATTGCTCCCAAGATAGGTTGTACTCCTGAAACTCTACGTGTTTGGTATCAAAAATATTTAGATAAACAAAACCCAATTAAAGTACAGCAACTTTCAGATCAAGAACGTATTAAACAACTCGAACGTGAAAATAAAGAACTGCAACGTGCTAACGAAATTCTACGTAAAGCAGCCGCTTTTTTCGCCCAGGCGGAGCTCGACCGCCCACACAAATAATGGTGGATTTTATCCAGAACAATAAAGATCGATATGGTGTTGAAGCGATTTGTAGAATTTTACCGATTGCAGCTTCGACCTATTATCGGGCTTTAGATCTCGTTGATAACCCAGAACATCGAGCGAAACGTGCTCTGCATGATTTACATCATGCAGAGCAAATCAAACGTATTTGGAAAGAAAGTTTAGGTCGATATGGTGTGCGTAAGGTCTGGCAACAATTGAAACGTGAAGGTTATGTTATCGCACGTTGTACAGTTGCTCGATTGATGCAGAAGCTAGGTATACAAGGTGTTTGGCGTGGTAAGAATAAACAAACCACCCGTAGCCGAGATGATCAAAAACGAGCAGATGACTTAGTAAAACGCAATTTTAATGCAGATCATCCTGACCAGCTGTGGGTCGCTGACTTCACGTATATTCAAACTCATTCAGGCTGGGTCTATACCGCCTTTATTATTGATGTGTTCTCGCGAGCAATTGTTGGATGGAAAGTATCAACACGTATGAATACAGATATGGTGCTCGATGCACTGGAGCAAGCATTGCATGATCGAGGCATGCCAAAGAACGTGATTCATCATAGTGACAGAGGCGTGCAATATCTTTCCATTCGTTATACCAATCGTTTAGAAGCAGCAAATTTACGAGCATCAGTCGGTACGACCGGTGATTCATACGATAATGCTTTGGCTGAAACGGTGAATGGCTTATACAAAACAGAGGTGATTGAATATTTAAAAGCGGATTGGCAAGGTTTAGCGGATGTACAACTTGCGACACTAAACTGGGTAGATTGGTTCAATAAAGAGCGTGTACACAGTGCACTGGGTTATGTATCACCTTTTGAGTTTGAAGCAATGTACTATGATAAGATTAACCCGTTAGGTCAGGTGGCCTAACTTAAATAAAAAAGTCTCCGACAAACCCGGTACGGTTCATCTAGGCTCAGGAACAACTTGCGCTGTTGCTCATAAAATGGGACGCAGATGGATTGGTATTGAACAAATGGACTATATCGAAGATATTACTAAAGAACGCTTAAAGAAAGTGATAGAAGGCGAACAAGGCGGTATTTCTAAGGCGGTGAATTGGCAAGGCGGTGGTTCATTTGTCTATTTCGAGCTTAAAAAATACAACCAAGACTTTTTAGATAAAATCATGACTGCCAATAGTAAAGGCGAGCTAGATGACGTTTACAATGAAATGGCTAAAAATGCGTTCTTGAAGTTTTGGTTCGATAAAAATGAATTTGAAAAAGATGAAAACTTCCGTTCATTGGATTTAGATCAACGTAAAGAATTACTCATCGGTATTTTGGATGAGAACCAACTTTATCTTAATCATGCTGATATGCGTGATAGTCGTTACCATGTCACAGATGAAGAAATGGCTTTAACCGACCTATTCTATGGGGTGAACAATGACTAAACCCACTAAAACACAGAATAGTAAAACTAAAGTTAAAGATACTTTGTCACAGTTCTTATTTAATCAAATTGAATCGAATCCTGAATATCAGAAATGGGTCAGAGATTATCAACTGCCGACTTATATTACCGATAATCTTTCAAAAACATTGAGAGATTATCAGGAAGTTGCCATTAAGCACTTTATTTGGCTATTTGAGCAAGACCACAATCAAGCAAAGCACTTACTGTTCAATATGGCGACAGGTACAGGTAAGACGCTCACAATGGCTGCTGCTATTCTGTATCTATATCAAAAAGGCTACCGCAATTTTGTATTCTTGGTACACCAATTGCAAATTAAAAATCAGGCGGTAAAAAACTTCACCGATTATAAATTTGCCAAATATCTATTTAATCCGAAAGGGGTTAAATTAAACGGTAAAACCATTAATATTCGTGCAATTGATCGGTTTCAGGATGCCAAAAAAGATGCGATTAACTTCATGTTTTTCAGCACCGCACTTTTATACAACCGCCTAACAGAAGACAAGGAAAATAGCTTAACTGCTCAGGATTTTGCGGATAATGCTGTTGTTGTGATTGCGGATGAAGCACACCGTTTAAACGTGGATACACGCAAAAAACTCAAGAAAACTGAAGAAGAAGATATTCGTAATTGGGAAACGGCAGTTCAATCGGCAATCTATGCTCGTCCTGATAATTTACTGTTAGAGTTTACCGCTACCGTAGATTTAGAAAATCCACTCATCCATAAAAAATACCGTGATAAGTTGATTCATCGTTACGATTTTCTGCAATTTAACAAAGATGGGTACAGCAAAGAAGTCGGCTTTCTTTATAACGAAGAAACACAGATTGAAGATCAAAAGCGGTTATTGGTCATCAATGCAGTCGTGATGAGTGAGTACCGCAGATTACTCGCTGAACGAGAAATGAATGTTCAGGTTAATCCCATTATTTTGATTAAATCAACCAAAATTGCCAAAAGTGAAGAAGATCGAGATTTTTTCCATAAGGTGATCAGCTCACTCAAAGTAAGTGATTTAGATCATTTAAAAAAATTAGGTGTAGGCACACAGCAATCGCTCGTAGAAATAGATCGAAACCGCTTTATTAATCAAATGTTTAGTTGGCTTGGTTCACGAAAATCAGGGTTGTTATCCTCCCAAGACCCTGATGGCTTAAATGCGTTTATTGCTGAAATTAAAATGCGTTTCCGTGAAGATAACAGCATGACGTATAACAGTCAGAAAAAAGAAAAAGCGGATTTACTCCCACTACTCGATAGTCCAAGAAACGTGATTCGAGCAATTTTTTCTGTCAACGCACTGAATGAGGGTTGGGATGTACTCAGCCTATTTGACATTATTCATTTTGATATTTCAGAATCTAAAAAAGTATCGCTACAAGATATTCAGCTTATTGGTCGTGGTGCAAGGTTGTGTCCATATAAATTACCGAGATCCTATAAGATTTCTCAAAATGGTGGGCTGTTTGATGAAGAACATAGTTATGAGTTCGACCCATTCAAGCGTAAATTTGATAATGCACCGTATGAGCATGGGCGTATTTTAGAAACTTTCTTCTACCACTTTGTTAAAACAGGGACTTTTTTAGATAACCTACAATATGCCTTACTTGATGAAGGTATTGTCAATAAGAGCATGGAAAAACGGACGATTAAGCTCAAGTCTGAATTTCTCAACAGTGAAACCTATAAAAAAGGTTTTGTATTGGTCAATCAACAGTTATACCGCAGTAAAACAACGGATACGGAGATTGATGCCACTTTTAAAAGGGAAATCAAAGCCAGTACCTACCGACTTTATACAAGAAGTTTAACGGATAAAGAGCAAAATAATATTCAGGCAGGGATTCAGTATAAAACCATTCATTTAACCGATGAATACTTTTCCCCGTTAATTATCCGCAAGGCATTAATGTCAGCAGAAAACAATTTTTTTCGATTTAATAATCTGAAAAATCACATTGTTGGGATAAAAAGTATTGATGAATTGATCGAAAAGTATCTACCTTTATATGAAATTAAATATTCGTATTCAGAAGGTAAGGACATTAACCAACTTGAAGCGCATGAAAAACTGCAATTATTGGTCGGTGTGATTTTACCCGAAGTGCGTAAAGCCATAGATCGGCACATGCCACAGATTACAGGAAGTCATATTTTTAGACCTAAATCACTATCCTCTATCTTTCAGCAAGAAAAGAACATCTACTTGGTTTCGTTCCCTATCCAAGATTCAGATGGTGAAACGAGTGATCATGCACCTGATGAACGTGCAAAACCACAGTCAAGCCATGACAACCCCGATCTACAGTTTGATGTTGAAACTGCCGATTGGTACGCCTACAGTGAAAACTATGGCACAAGTGAAGAAAAACGCTTTGTTAAGTTTGTTGCAACTCAAATTGACGAGCTTAAATCACGCTACAAGGGTGCAGAGATTTACCTGATACGGAATGAACTCGATTATTGGTTGTTTAGCCCTAAAGATGGTCGTAGATTCAGCCCTGACTACATGCTGATCATTAATGATGCTGAAAATAGTGAAATGTACTATCAATGCTTAATTGAGCCTAAAGGTGGTCATTTGCTTGAAAAGGATACTTGGAAAGAGGAAGTATTGATTAGTTTGGATGATGAAAGCCAAATTGTTTTTGATGCAGATCAAGATGATTCACAAAACTATGTTGAGTTCTTAAATGAAGTTAAAGAGCATGGTTATAAGGAAGTTAAATGTTTAGGCTTCAAATTCTACAATACCGAACCACGATCTGAATCAGATTTTGCTATTGATTTTCACAATAGGATGCCGAGTTAATCTAGGTTTCTCACTGTAACCTGCTGATTATTATCTTTTTGTGAAGTTGCTACATAATATTTTTTTTAAGATCATTGAATAAAAAAGCCAGCTCTATACTGGCTTTTTTATTGCTTAAAATTGTGCGAGAGTAGTAAAGTATCTATCCTTGGGGTAACGGATTATCCCCTTAACCTTGGTGATTGTTTCATTTAATTAATATGACTTAGTATAGTGATATGCTAAGTCAAGTTGAGGATGACAATCAGCATGAGTGATAAAGACTATTACATTCGTGAAAGGCTTTGTTGCACAAAGATTTGAAATGCAAAGCGCCCCTAATTGAGCCAAATTTAAGGCGTAACTTGGGTAAGTGGTCGACCTAATTCCGTAAATCTGTTAAGGACTGCTACACGTGCATGGATCTC
>NZ_MVOM01000063.1:0-15667 GCF_002018895.1 Acinetobacter sp. MF4640
TTTATAAGTAATTTGCCCTTTTTCTACTTCATGTACAACCATCATTTTAAAGGCAAAGCTATAATCACCTTGTGTACGTTTAACTCTTTGTTCTCGTTCATGTTCCATAAAATAAGCCTCTTAAAGGTGTAAACTTATTTCAGGACGGGACATCCGAACATAAAGAAAAGCCTGAGCATAAGATCAGGCTTTTCTTTTAAACAATGTTAAACAGAATTTTGTTCTAGTAGTACTTGGCCATATTGGGCGCGGAGTTCACGTTTTAGCATTTTACCCGTACCGCTCAGTTGAATGCTATCGACAAAAATCACACGGTCAGGGATCTGCCATTTCGCAATTTTGTCGGTATAGTAGTCTAAGACACCTTGTTCAGTGACCGTGCTATCAGGTTTCTTCACAGCGATGACAATAGGACGTTCATCCCATTTTGGATGTTCGGCTGCAATAACGGCTGCCATAAGAATGTCTGAATGTCCCATCGCAAGGTTTTCAAGTTCAACTGATGAAATCCATTCGCCGCCAGACTTGATCAGATCTTTAGAGCGGTCACTGATGCATAAGAAGCCATCCTCATCTAAGGTTGCAATATCACCTGTGTCAAACCAGCCATCGGTCGTGAGTGCAGATTCATCTTTACCAAAGTAGCTATCAATAATCCAGTGCCCTTTAATTTGTAGATTTCCAATCTGCTCACCATCGCGGGCAATTTCATGGCTGCCTTTTTCTTCATCGGTAAGACGTAAATCCACGCCAAAAGGCGGACGGCCTTGTGATAAGCGCAGCTGGAAACGCTCTTGTTCAGAGAGCTGTTGATGTTTGGCTTTAAGTTGGTTGGCAGAACCGAGTGGACTTGTTTCGGTCATACCCCATGCATGAATGGTGTCGCAGTTATAGTCATTTTTAAAGGCCGCTAACATGGATGGTGGACATGCAGAACCACCGACAACGTTACGGTTCATACTTGCCAGTTGACTGCCTGTTTGTTTGGCTGCTGCCAGTAAACCTTGCCAAATGGTGGGTACACCCAAAGCCACAGTGACTTTATAGGCGTCAATCATGTTCACTAAACTTGGCCCATCTAAGCCTGGCCCAGGCAATACAACGGTACAACCGACCATAGCCGCTGCATAAGGCGTACCCCAAGCATTGACATGGAACATGGGCACTACAGGCAACATAATGTCATTTGCAGACAGATTGAGAGAATCGGGTAGGCTGATGGCAAAACTATGCAAAATGGTGGAGCGGTGGCTATATAGCACACCTTTTGGATTTCCAGTTGTGCCTGAGGTATAGCACAAAGAGCTTGCGGCTTGCTCATCAAAGCTTGGCCATGTGAACTGTTCAGACTGTTTGCTGACCAAGTCATCATAAAATTTTACATCGGCAATTTTTTCTGCAATAGCGTCATCTGCGGCATCTAAACAAATAAAGTGCTCTACATGGGGTAAATGTGCTTTTACTGCAGCAATAAGTGGCGCAAAGGTTTTATCAAATAACACCACGCGGTCTTGGGCATCATTGATAATAAAAATCAGTTGTTCTGGAAATAAACGTGGGTTGATAGTATGGCAAATATAACCACTGCCAGAGATCGCATACCAAGATTCTAGGTGACGATGGTTGTTCCATGCGATGGTCGCCACGCGGTCACTTTGCGAAAGCCCTAAATCTTTGAGTACATTGGCAAATCGCTTAGAATTGGCTGCGACTTTGGCCCAGTTGGTTTCAGTGATACTGCCGTCCGTATTTTTAGAAATAATAGCTGTATCCGCATGGTAGCGTTCTGCGTGATTAATAAGATTGCTAATTAATAGCGGTTGAAACATCATACGTCCAAGCATGTATAAATATCCTTATAGTTGCTTTTTATCAAACTCTTTATTGGTTGCTCGAAACATCTGTTTTAAGCATTGATTGTATTTTTATCCTAGCTTGATCCAAATTTAAATCAAGCATTGTTTCATTCTCAGCCGCATTTTTAACAGCGATGTGAGGTAGAACGACAAGTAAATAAAAAGCATCATTTAAAAAAGTAAATGACCATTTATCACTTTATGTTGTTATTCGACAAAAGGCACTTGAAATTTATAAAAAGTATGTTTAAAACTGTGTATAGCTCATAAGATATCAGTTGTGGGTATTTCAGGAAGATATACCTATTTTAAGAAGCGAATTTTTAAAAAATCACTTACAGGAGTTAAAAATGCTTCAGTTGTTTAAAAAATTATTTTGCATCCACGTTTATGAATATGAACAAATGACTGAAATAGGGGAGCATATGGAATGCCGAAAGTGCGGTAATTCTAAAACTGACTAATCATCTTAAGGAAAAGTGAGCGTAGGCTCACTTTTTAATGCCTGTATTTTTTTATGGCTTAGTTCGACTGAATTGACGCAGAACGGCTTACAATAGCTGAATAACAGTGTTTAGCGTATACAGATAATGACTAAAAATTTTCAAGCACAGACTTATATTGTCGATGATAATCTGAGTGATACCTTAAGCTGGTTGTGTCAGCATCAAGAGTGTTTTGATTCTTTTCACTATGACGCGATTTGCCAAACCTTAACGGTACGCCATGCCAATGGTGAAGATGAGATCTTCCAAGGTGATTATCTGAATGCCAGTTATGGTATTTTAATTACTGCACATAATTTTGCTCAGTCGCCTGAAGGTTAAATAGATAGACATTAAAAAAGCCCCATACTGAATAAGGAGCTTTTTTATGCTTAGTAAATCTTGGGAATTAGCTTGCCATGGCATCTAGGCTAAGGTCTGCCACCGTTGGTTTTGGCTTTTCTGCTACTAAACCTAATTTGGTGAACAGTTGACGGTCCTTACCTTCGCCTGCATTTGGTGTGGTCAGTAGTTTCTCACCTGAGAACAACGAATTTGCACCCGCCATAAATGCAAGTGCTTGGTCTGAGTCAGAAAGTGCTTCACGACCCGCAGATAGGCGGATATAGCTGTGCGGCATGATAATGCGCGCAACAGCAATGGTACGAATCCATTCCGTCACATCGAGTTTTTCAACATCTGCCAGTGGTGTGCCTTCAATTGGAACCAACATGTTGATTGGCACAGATTCTGGGTGAATTGGCATCGTTGCAAGTTCTTGCAATAAACCAATACGGTCTTCTTTCTTTTCACCTAGACCAACAATACCACCGCTACACACTTTCATGCCTGCTTGACGGACATATTCTAAGGTATTTAAACGGTCGTCAAAGGTACGTGTACTAATAATATGTGAATAATACTCGCGTGAAGTGTCGAGGTTATGGTTGTAATAATCTAAACCTGCATCTTTTAAACGCCCAGCTTGAGACTCATTCAGCATCCCTAAAGTCATGCAAGTCTCTAAACCAAGTGCTTTCACCTCTTTAACCATTTCTAGTACATAAGGCATGTCACGTTCATGTGGGTTACGCCAAGCCGCGCCCATACAAAAACGGGATGAGCCTGAGGCTAAAGCTTCTTTAGCTTCTGAAATCACTTTGTCTACAGCAATTCGCTTTTCGGCTTCAAGTTTTGAGTCATAACGTGCTGACTGAGAGCAGTACTTACAGTCTTCAGGACATTTTCCTGTTTTAATTGACAATAAAGTACTGACTTGAATGGTGTTGGCTTGGAAATGTTGGCGATGTACGGTCTGCGCTTGAAAGACGAGATCAAGAAAGGGCTGATCATACAAAGCTTCGATTTCTTCACGCGTCCAATCATTGCGTAGGTTCATAATGGCGATCCATTTTTAATTCTAACTTGTATACATCATACATTTAACGTGCCAACTTAAAAGGCATTATTGCTCAGTTTTAATAGTATCTCCCGATTATGTTTTTAATTTTATCTTTTTATGAGATTGTAAAAATAGTTGCAAAGTTGAGCGTTTTTTCGGAAATTTGGCCGCAAAATTCTATTTATTTGGATTTTGAGTTACACTGAAAATGCAGCTAAATAGATAAAATAAATAAAATTATGCAAGCAAATGGCTGTTTGATTGAACTTTTATTGATTGAGTCTGTTTGAAGCAAGTTTTAGTGCTTTTTCATCAGCTGCTCTTGGATGGCCCAGTCAATATGGACTTGCACAATATCGTTAAGCTCTGGGCGAGAAGCTTGTAATTGCTGCAATATTTCATCTGAAAATGGTGCATTACCTAGACCAATCGCGACGTTACGCATAAAGCTTTGGTAGCCTGTACGACGTAGGGGACTCCCTTCTGTATTTGCCATAAAGTTGTTTTCATCCCATTGCCAAAGGTCAATCAGTTGAATGTCATCCAAGCTATGACGCGGGTTAAAATCATCAATTGGTGTGGTTTTGGCAAAGCTATTCCACGGGCAAATGAGCTGGCAGTCATCGCAACCAAACACACGGTTACCAATACCGCGGCGTAGTTCTTCAGGAATAATGCCTTGAAACTCAATAGTTAAATAGGCAATGCATTTACGCGCATCTAATAAATAAGGCTCAACAATGGCTTGGGTCGGGCAAATATCAATACACGCGCTACATGAACCACAGTGTTTGGTGGTGGCTTGGTCAAAAGGTAGCTCTAAAGAGGTAAAGAGCTCGCCCAAAACAAAAAATGAGCCTGATGTTTTATGAATGAGTAAGGTGTGTTTACCGACCCAGCCCATGCCCGCATTTTCAGCCAATGATTTTTCAAAAATGGGTGCCGAGTCTGCAAAGGGGCGAGATTCAAAATCGCCAACTTTGGCTTTGATTTTCTGAGAAAGGGTCTTTAAACGCCCACGCATGACTTTGTGATAGTCACGTCCGCGTGCATAACGCGCAATGATGGCGCTATTTGGTGCAAAAGGCACAAGACGTGGTTCAGGAACGGCTACCAAATAATCCATACGCACACAAATAATACTTTTGGTGCCCGGAACAAGCAGTGTTGGATCTGCGCGTTTTTCTAAGTTTTCAGCAAGAAAATGCATGTCACCATGATAACCAAGTTCTAAATATTTTTTAAAACGCGGCAATTCAACTTGAGCATCTGGTTTGGCGATGACACAATCAGAAAATCCCAAAGCCAGTGCTTCAGCTTTAATCCAAGCCTTAAGCTGCTCTGGATCATATTGATCTACAGGGATTTTTGAGGAAGATGTGGATGTTGTCATAACCAAGAACAAAGGAAAAATCATGCATCAGCAAGTGTACCACAGCAGTGAGATTCAAGCATGGGAAGGACGTTGGTTCGCGCAGCAAAATAGCGCTTATGGGCTGATGCAACAAGTCGCATGGGCAACAACTGAACATATGCTGCCTAGGCTTAAACAGCAGCAAGTCAAAAGCGTTGCGGTGTGTTGTGGTCAAGGCAACAATGCAGGTGATGGTTACTTGATTGCATCGTATCTAGCCGCGCATGGCTATGATGTTGAAATTTATGCAGCAGCTTTGGGAGAATCTACTTCACTGCAACAAGCACATGCAGCAGCTGTGCAACAGGGGATAATGATTCATAGCGGTTTTGCTTTTGAACACTCCCATGATGCGTATATTGATGCTTTGTTTGGCATTGGGTTAAACCGTGAACTCAGTTCAGACTGGCAGGCGGTTATTCGACAGATCAATAGACAAACAGGTTTAAAAATTGCGGTTGATATTCCAAGTGGTTTGCAGGCCAACACGGGGCAAGCTTTACCTTGTGCAGTTGTCGCCGATTATACCTTTACGGCTCTGGGCTTAAAGGCGGGTTTATTTACTGGGCAGGGTAAAGCTTATGCAGGAGTCGTTGAGCTTATTTCGGTACTTCCTGTAGACAATGCTTTAAAACCTTTAGCTTCGCTTGCTCCACAGCATGTGCAGCTTGTACCGCGTCAAGCCTTTGGGCATAAAGGAAGTTATGGGCATGTACTGGTGATTGGGGGACATGCACAGATGGGCGGTGCGGTGATGTTAGCCGCTGAAGCTGCCTTTCACGCGGGTGCTGGCAAGGTGACGGTGGTGTGTGATGCAAAACACCATACTGCGATTTTATCCCGTGCACCGAATATTATGCTGCGCGATATTAACCAAATGTCGCTCCAAGAGCGTGAAGCATTGGTGGCACATGTGGATGCAGTCAGTTTTGGTATGGGCTTGGGAAGAAACTCGTGGGCTCAGCAGCAGTTTGATGCATGGTTTCCACTCATTCAAAACAGTGCTTTACAGGTGGTATTGGATGCGGATGCTTTATGGTTTTTGGCTGAAAAGCCAGTAAAACTCGGTGAGCAGGTGTACGCAACACCGCATCCTGGGGAGGCCGCAACTTTGCTCGGTATCAGTACCTCAGTGGTGGAGTCCGACCGTATTGCAGTTATTTATGCCTTACAAGAAAAATATGCAGGACAATGGGTGCTTAAGGGCTCAGGAAGCTTGATTTTAGATACGCAACTTTGGATTTGTACCGCAGGTAATCCAGGGATGGGAACAGGTGGAATGGGTGATATATTGGCAGGCATGATTGCCAGTTTAAAAGCACAGTTGCAAGATGATATTGCTTTACATCAAATTGTGACCTTACATGCCCAAGCAGGTGACCTTTTGGCTCAGCAAGGTGAACGTGGTTTACAAGCACAGCAAATGAGTCAGGCTATTTATACGGTCGTGAACCGAGAGCATACAGTATGAAAGCAGTAAAACTGACCATATCGGGAAAAGTTCAGGGTGTTGGATATCGACGCTGGTTTGCACAATATGCTGTTGCTTTAGGTTTAAAGGGTTATGTACAGAACCTAGCTTCAGGTGCAGTTGAAGCACTGCTTTTGGGGGATGATGGTATGGTTGCCGAACTGGTAAATCGTGCTAAAGTCGGGCCAACTCATGCGGTAGTCACGGATGTGGTCATCGTAGAACTGGCTTCAGAACAGCAAAGATTTACAGATTTTCAAATACGTCGCGAATGATCAAGTATGCAAAAATAAAAAAAGGGCGAAAGTTTAACTTTCGCCCTTTTTTCTAAGATGTTAAATCTTAGTGGTGGTGACCACCAGCACCGTGCGCATGGCCGTGCTGTAATTCTTCTTCAGTTGCATCGCGGATTTCTACGATTTCAACTTCGAAAGTTAAGTCTTGACCAGCAAGTGGGAAGTTAGCATCAACAATTACGTTTTCGCCTTCAACTGCTTTTACAGTTACGATTTGAACGCCATCATCAGTTTGAGCTTGGAACTGCATACCCGCTTGGATGTTGTCTACGCCTTGGAACATTTGCGCTGGAACTTCTTGAACGAGTTCAGGGTTGTATTCGCCATAACCTTCAGCAGCAGGAACAGTAACAGTGAATTTTTCACCTACAGTTTTGCCTAGCAATGCATTTTCTAAACCTGGGATGATGTTACCTGCGCCGTGCAAATATGCAAGTGGTTCACCTTGTGATTGGTCTAGCGTTTCGCCTTCAGCGTTAGTCAATTTGTAGTTGAAAGAAACCACGTGATCATTTGCGATAGCAGTCATGTTTTTCGTCCATTCATTTAGAATTTAAGGGGTATATCATAAAGTGAAAAGCAGCTTTTGTAGACTAAATTTAGCAAAAAAACTGCATTTTCCACGTTCTTATGGCGTTTTTTTATTAGTGGGGACGCATTTTTAGATTTCAATGCAATTTTATTTTCGGACCGACTTTTTTATTCATCAGGTCTTTTGCGGTCATCAGCCCAGCTTGGGTATAGCCATGTAAGGTGGCCTGATGGAGTCGATATAAAGAAACATACATGGTTTTTGCCAGCACGCCTTGCACATTGACTTGGCCCAGGAGTTCGCCCACAGCTTTGTATTGACTGAGGGAAACCAAAGAGCCTTTGTCAGAAAATTTAAACATCGGCAAAGACTGACCACGAATGCGCGCTTTGAGCGCTCGAAGCAAAAAGGCTGCTTGTTGGCTGGCCACTTGAGCACGTGGGCCAAGGACTGGTTCATCGGCCGCGGGCTGGCAGTGAGCACAATCGCCAAAGGCAAAAATGTTGGGGTCGGAACGGGTTTGCAAAGTTGCATAGACTTTAAGACGTCCAATCGCATCTTTTTCAAAGCCTTCAAGCGCATTTAAAACGACAGGCGCTTTGATGCCTGCCGCCCAAACTTTTAGATCGGCATCGATTTGTGAGCCGTCAGCAAAATAGACATGGTCTTTGTCTAACTTGGCAACACGGTGATGGGTGAGGACTTCAACGCCAAGTTTTTCCAATTGGGTATGTGTGTGATTTGCCATTTTGGTGGATAGGGCGGGAAGAATACGATCCGCTGCTTCAATCAAGGTCACTTTGACTTTGTTTGGGTCAATTTTATTGAGACCGTATTTAAAAAAGGTACTTTTCGCATGGATCAATTCGGCTGCAAGCTCGACCCCTGTGGCACCTGCACCAATAATCGCAATATTGAGTGCGCGTGTTTCGGGGCGGTTTTGTGCATCCAAATACAAATGTAGAAGGTCTTGCTGGAAAATTTCAGCTTGCTGGCGACTGTCGAGGAAATGGCAGTAATGTTTAGCACCTTCGGTCGAAAAGTCGTTAGAGGTCGAACCGACTGCTAGGACTAAGGTGTCGTAGTTGAGTTCAAACTGCGTGGTTTCCGTGTTTTGTTTGGCATATTGGCGTGCTTCAAGTTTTACATTTTTATGTTCTTGATCTAAGCCGACAAAACGACCCAAAACAAACTCATAATGATGCTTAGAAGCATGTGCAAAATAATTAATTTCTTCAACACTTGGGTTGAGTGTACCTGCCGCAATTTCGTGGAGTAAGGGTTTCCAGATGTGGGTGAGGTTTTGATCGACGAGGGTGATTTTAACCCAGTTGGATTTTGCGAAGCTGTCACCGAGTTGCGTTGCTAACTCTAGACCACCAGCACCACCGCCAATAATAACAATATGGTGTGGCACTTGTTCTGTTTGTACAGCCATATGAAGCAACCTATTTATTATTAAAAAAAGAAGATGACATTGAATATGCCATCTTCTTGATTTATTGATAATTAGATTGTCTTACAAGTTACATAAAGTATAAAACTCGGGATACTGCTCGAACTTAACCGAGTGTATAGGTTTTTACTTTAGGTTCATCGCTTGATAAAAATGGAAACAAGCCTTTGAACCAAAACATTAGACGCTGGAAAATATTGGCTTCTTCAATTTGTACATCTTCTTCAATGGTGAACGTTTGAATGAGCTGATTGTTTTGATAGACCTGCACTTTCGCCAGTTGCATCACTTCAGCCAGCGGAGCGGTCAGCTTGTTTTGCAACACTTCAATATTGAAATGCGTTTTTGTGGACTCTAATGGATCAATGCGTTGAAGAGTGCCATTGCCTGTATTGAGCATAATGCGTTGGTTGGTCTGGTCAAAGGCATGTAAGTCAATGGCATATGGTTGATCGTACAATGATGTGGTCACAATTTTCGGTTGCTTACTTTCCACTTTAAACATTTTCAATGTCGATTTGACTACAGGCAGTTCTGCGATAATTTGCTTATCTTTCAGCGCAACTTCGTTACGAGTATAGGTATAAGACAAATTCATCAGGTTGTGTGCAACTTCAGCGCGTTTTGCTGCACTTTCTGTACCCAAAACGATGACCACCAAACGACGGTTTGGATTATCTGGATTCATGGTCGGGCGGTTTGCTGTCAGCGCTAAATTGTATCCCGCTGCTTTGGTATAACCTGTTTTTAAGCCATCTACCGTTGGGTCTTGTTTTAACAGAACATTGGTTGCACGGTGAAAGCGTTGGTTATAGCTAAAACTTTGCTGTTTTGAATAGTATAAATAGTCTGGCGTTTCATTCACCAAGGCTTGACCTAATAGCGCTAAATCATGTGCAGTCGAATAGTGCTCTGGCATGGTGATACCCGCAGGGTTTTGGAAATGCGTTTCAGTCATTCCCAGTGCTTTGGCTTCTTGGTTCATTCGTGCAACAAAGTTTGGAATATCACCTGAGATGCGTTCCGCTAAAGTCACTGCTGCATCGTTGGCAGACATGACCACTAAACCCGCTAGAAGCTGATCCACAGAAATCTGTTCACCTTGTTTTAAGTACATTTGGGACTCATCCCACATCACAGTACTGACCACAGGTGTTGCGGTAAGAATTTCGCTCTTATTGAGCTTCCCTGCATTAATTTCTTTGAGTGCAATATAAGCCACCATCATTTTGGTGAGCGAAGCGGGCGCACGTTGAACATGACTATTATGCTCTGCAATGACTTGCCCCGATTGGCTGTCAAAAACTGTCCAAGCTTGAGCTTCAACTGTTTCAGGAACAATGTTGAGCAATGCCGCTTGAGTGAAACTTGAACATAAGGCGAAGAGTGTAGCGATGAAGTAGATGACAGCTTTCAATGAAATTCCCTAACCAAGCCATTCCGTGACTTTTAAACTTAAAACAGCTGCAAATGCTATGCCTTTTTTACTTCAATGACCAGTCAAAAATGCAGACAAATGTGACTGTGACGCAAAACTGGCGTAAATAATGCTAAGCTAAGTTATAACTCATTTCATTTTATTTTGTATCGCCCATTATGTTGCATTATCAGATCGAATTTGACGATTATCGTCAACACCTTATACACGTGACTTTACGTTTTGTAGCAGACCCAACACAGGTACTTTCATTACCGACTTGGATTCCGGGTAGTTACCTCATTCGCGAGTTTTCAAAGCATATTGAATCGGTTCGTGCTTATGATGAAGAAGGGCGTTTGTTAGAAATTCAAAAATTTGAAAAGAATAAATGGCGTCTTTTTAATACTGACCATGAACTGATTACGGTTGAGTATGATGTCTATGCCTATGATCTGTCTGTGCGTGGTGCGTATGTAGATCAAACCCGTTTATATGTAAACCTCGCATGTGCTTGCTTAGGTTTGGAGGGTCAAGAGGACAAAGCAGTTGAAGTTGAAGTGTTCCTTCCTGATGAACTAAAACACTTCCAGTTGGCCACTGGTATGGCTTCAAAAAGCCTCGTTAAAGGTCGTTTTACCTTAAAAGCCAAAAACTATGCTGAGCTGATTGATGCGCCATTTGAGTTGGCAGAACAGACGCGTTTTGGTTTTGAAGCCAATGGTATTCCGCATGAGTTTGTGGTGTCAGGTAAACATGCCATGAATGCTGCACGTATGCAGCAAGACATTGAAAAAATCTGTGCAACAGAAATTTCAATGTTTGGCTCAGCGCCATTTTCAAACTACACCTTTATGACGATGGCTACAGCAAATAGTTATGGTGGTTTGGAGCACCCAAATTCAACAAGCTTGATTAGTCCACGTGAAGACTTACCAAAAGCCAATGAGCCTGAAGAGCCGTCTGAAGACTATCAACGTTTCTTAGGTTTATGTAGCCATGAATACTTCCACTCATGGTTGGTCAAGTTCATTCGCCCTGAGAACTTTGTCAATTATGATCTAAATAAAGAAGGCTATACCTCTTTGCTTTGGATTTTTGAAGGTTTCACGTCTTATTATGATGACTTGATTTTGCTGCGTAGTGGTGTGATTTCCCAAGCCTCATATATCAAACTACTCAAAACTCAGATTGATCGCTATTTGCAAAATCCGGGTCGTTTTGTTCAGTCTGTGTCTGAGTCTAGCTTCGATGCATGGGTGAAATTTTACCGTCAGGATGAAAACTCGAACAATGCAGGCACCAGCTATTACAACAAAGGCTGTTTGGTTGCACTATGCCTAGACTTAGGTTTGCGCTTACGTGGTTCAAGTCTAGATGCACTTATGCGTAAACTTTATGAAAATGCACAAAAAGGCATACAAGTACATGAGCGTACGATTGTTGAGTTGTGTAATGAACTGACGGGTGATAACTGGATTGAGCAAGTCAATCACTTAATTAATACCACAGATGAGTTGCCGCTGGATCAACTTTTCCCTGAATTTGGTTTAAGTTATAGCCTGAAAAATGACAAGTCATTACCGTTAGGTTTAAAGCTTGTAGATAAGCCAGAAGGTGTATTGGTGCAAAGCGCACGTCGTGATGGCGCTGCGGCTCAAGCTGGCCTTTCTGCCCATGATGTGATCATTGCGATTGATGGTCTCAAAGCAACGGTGAAACTGATAGAAAAGTATGCCAAGCAAGAGGGCTCGTATAGCATATTGGCATTCCGCCGTGATGAGTTGATGAGCTTTGACGTAAAAGCTGCTGGCTCAGAGCTGACTGAAGTGGAATTGAAAGTCGAAGATCAAGCGAAAGCAGAGAAGTGGTTCAAGGCTTAGTCCCTAAGCCACTTGATTTGATTCTGTACAGACAAAAACCGATGCTTAGGCATCGGTTTTTTATGTGCTTATTTATGTGCATTAACTACCACGGTAAGTGGAATAGCCATATTGGCTAATTAATAGAGGAATATGGTAATGATCCAATGAGCCATCAATTACAAATACCACGGGCACTTCTGGAAAGAATGAGCGCTGATTTTTTTGGCGAAACCAATCACCCGTTTTAAAGGTAACTTTGTATACACCTTTTTGTAAGGTCGTATCTTTGGGATATAAATCATTGATTCGACCTTGGTCATCGGTCGTACTTGAGCTGATTTCTGTCCATTTATCATTTTGTTGGGCTTCAGGTGTCACTTTGACATTGGCAGAAGGGAGACCATTTT
Organism: Acinetobacter sp. MF4640; assembly: GCF_002018895.1. Classification (NCBI taxonomy): domain Bacteria; kingdom Pseudomonadati; phylum Pseudomonadota; class Gammaproteobacteria; order Moraxellales; family Moraxellaceae; genus Acinetobacter; species Acinetobacter sp. MF4640. The sequence continues at coordinate 12,602 of NZ_MVOM01000063.1, forward strand.
CCAAATTCAGCACATGGACACTCAATGGATTTTGAGCAAAACACCAAGAAGAAAAACCAAGTCCAATGAGCGGAAGCAGCATTTTTAGCATTGAATTGACCCTTACCGTTGCAGGAAAAAGATTCAGTTTAACCAACCCTATAAAAAACATAGGTTTAAAAATGTAAAAATGGAGGAGTACGAGTACATGGTTTATTTATCAATATTTAAGCTGCGGCATTTTGGATTGCTTTGCCGATTTAAATTTAGCGCTGAGAAAAGTCATTCTGATGCATGTAGGGCTATAAGACTATAAAAAGGATTTGAAGACTGTATTATGTGAAAAGTATCTGTTGTTGTGGTTTAAATGAGGTAAATAACACATTTCGCTAAAAAATTTGTCTATTTGCTAAGCAAAAGCTAAAGCCTTGTGGAAAGACGTGATTTTGAAAAACGAAGGCTGTAGTGGTATTTTCTGGCGAAATGTCGTTATCACTGGATATTACGTTGACTGTAAAGCCCTGAGGGACGATACTTTCAGGGTTTTATTCAAGCACATCGGTTCGCAGGGGTTGAGCCAGAAGCTCATCACCCTAAAAAACTCAATCTAACGCAAGGGGCTATATATGGCTGGTGGAAAGTCAACCATCATTTACACACTGACCGACGAGGCGCCATTGCTAGCGACTTATTCGCTACTGCCGATCATTGAGACCTTTACTAAACCTGCTGGTGTAGAGATCGTTAAAACTGATATCTCTGTTGCCGCACGTGTTCTCGCAGAATTCTCTGAATACCTAAAAGAAGAGCAAAAAGTCCCAGACAATCTTGCAGAACTAGGTCGTCTTACCCAAGATCCAGATACTAATATCATCAAACTCCCGAATATTAGTGCCTCTGTTGCTCAGTTAACAGCATGTATCAAAGAGCTTCAATCAAAAGGCTACGCGATTCCTGACTATCCTGAAAACCCAACCACTGAAGACGAAAAAGCGCTTAAAGCACGCTATGGCAAATGTCTTGGTTCAGCTGTAAACCCTGTATTGCGTGAAGGTAACTCTGACCGTCGTGCACCAGCTGCAGTGAAAAACTATGCGAAAAAACACCCGCACTCTATGAGCGAGTGGAAGCAATGGTCTCAAACTCACGTTTCTCACATGGATGAAGGCGACTTCTACCACGGTGAAAAGTCGATGACTTTAGACCGTGCACGTAATGTGAAAATGGAACTCATCACCAAGTCTGGTGAAACGATTGTTCTGAAGTCAAAAGTTGCACTTCAAGACGGCGAAATCATCGACTCAATGTTCATGAGCAAGAAAGCGCTTTGCGATTTCTATGAAAAAGAACTTGATGATTGTAAAGAAGCGGGCATTTTGTTCTCTTTACACGTTAAAGCAACCATGATGAAAGTTTCACACCCGATCGTTTTCGGTCACTGTGTGAAAATTTACTACAAAGATGCTTTTGAAAAACACGGTAAATTGTTCGATGAGCTAGGTATTAACGTAAACAACGGTATGGCTGGTCTTTACGAGAAGATCGCAACTTTACCGACATCTTTACGTGAAGAAATCATCGAAGACTTACATGCTTGCCAAGAACACCGTCCTGCACTTGCAATGGTTGATTCGGCGAAAGGCATCACAAACTTCCATTCACCAAACGATGTAATTGTAGATGCTTCAATGCCTGCAATGATCCGTGGTGGCGGTAAAATGTGGGGTGCTGACGGCAAACCTTACGACTGTAAAGCAGTAATGCCTGAGTCAACTTTCGCACGTATTTACCAAGAAATGATCAATTTCTGTAAGTGGAATGGTAACTTTGACCCACGTACGATGGGTACTGTGCCTAACGTTGGTTTGATGGCGCAAAAAGCTGAAGAATACGGTTCGCACGACAAAACTTTCGAAATGTCTGAAGCGGGTGTTGCAAACATCACTGACCTAGAAACTGGCGAAGTGTTAATGACTCAAAATGTTGAGGAAGGCGACATCTGGCGTATGTGTCAGGTGAAAGATGCACCGATTCAAGATTGGGTAAAACTTGCAGTAAACCGTGCTCGTAACTCGGGTATGCCAGCAATCTTCTGGTTAGACCCATACCGTCCGCACGAAAATGAAGTGATCAAGAAAGTACAAAAATACTTGAAAGACCACGACACTGCTGGTTTAGACATTCAGATCATGTCTCAAGTACGTGCAATGCGTTATACACTTGAACGTGTAGCGCGTGGCCTAGATACGATTTCTGTAACGGGTAACATTTTACGTGACTACCTGACTGACTTGTTCCCAATTATGGAATTGGGTACTTCAGCGAAAATGTTGTCTATCGTTCCGTTAATGGCGGGCGGTGGTATGTACGAAACTGGTGCGGGTGGTTCAGCTCCTAAACACGTACAACAGCTTGTTGAAGAAAACCACTTACGTTGGGATTCTTTAGGGGAGTTCTTGGCGCTTGCTGTTTCTTTAGAAGAGCTAGGTATTAAAGAAGATAACGCTCAGGCGAAACTTCTTGCGAAGACTTTAGACCAAGCGACTGGCAAATTACTTGATAACGACAAGTCCCCATCACGTCGTACTGGCGAGTTAGATAACCGTGGCAGCCACTTCTATTTAGCCAAGTTCTGGGCTGAAGCGCTTACTGCACAAGATGAAGATGCTGAGTTGAAAGCGAAGTTTGCTCCACTTGCGAAAGCACTTGCTGAAAACGAAGACAAGATCATTGCTGAACTTGCTCAAGTTCAAGGTCAAGCTGCTGACATCGGTGGTTACTATGCTGTAGATACAGCTAAAGTAAATGCTGTAATGCGTCCAAGCGAGACTTTGAACGCTGCACTTGAAGCGATCTAAGTCCAAACTAAATTGGTAAATTTACCGATGAAGTGAAAAAAGCCGATCATGAGATCGGCTTTTATTTTTTATAAGGTTGTCCCGTCCTGAAATAAGTTTACACCTTTAAGAGGCTTATTTTATGGAACATGAACGAGAACAAAGAGTTAAACGTACACAAGGTGATTATAGCTTTGCCTTTAAAATGATGGTTGTACATGAAGTAGAAAAAGGGCAAATTACTTATAAA
>NZ_MVOM01000064.1:0-15159 GCF_002018895.1 Acinetobacter sp. MF4640
CAATCAATTTTATTGCTTCAACTTTAAATTCTGCGGTGTAAGTCTTCTGTTTCTTGCTCATGGTAAACTCCTGATGAGTGTCTATAGTTTACCAAGTTAAAACCTCCTGTTTTCTCAGCACACATCAGTCGATTTAACTTCTTCTGCTGTTAAACTAGATTTAAAGCGTGGATAAGCTGTTTCATAAATATCAACCACTTGTTATTATTCCTTTTGATGATTGTTTTTTAATTCTAAATTATGTCGAGCAAATGGATTTGTAGTCTCAATATATTTCATTGCTGAATTGATATTTTTCCAGCCTACATACTCCATAAGCATTTTCATGTCCCAACCGTTTACTGTTGCCCAATTCGCAAAGCCTCGTCTTAACGAATGTGAGCTATATAATTCAGGTGAATCTATACCGATTTCAGCAAATAATTTTCTTAAGAGTGGAATAAGACTATCAATATGAAGCCCCTCTTTACCAAGTTGTCCCCATTGATTAATTGAACGAAAAACTGCCCCGTCTGTAAGCTCACTGATTTGAAGCCAATCGGTATAAGCAGTGACAGGACATAATTGGTTGAGTGCGGGGACTTTAAAACTTGTACCTTTATTATGACGGTCGCCTTTGCTTTGGGGCAAATAACATACCATTCCCTCGCCTTGGCTCACTTCGATAAATTCTATTTTAAGTCTGGTGAGTTCATCACCACGAAAACCTCGCCAGAATCCTAGTAATAAGAATGCCTTATTACGTGTATGGCGAAGTTCAGCAATTCTGTTACCTGTTTCTTGGGCATCGGATATAGCTTCATCTAGCCATTTATTAGCTTTGTAGAGTTGTTCAATCTGAAAAGGTTTGGCTCGTTTTTCCTGAGTTGGATGTAGGGTTTTTATACCTTTCAATACTTTGTGAACTACAGATGCTTTCGTGGGATCTGGAAATCCCTGCTCTATATGCCATTGTGCAAGTGCTGCTAGCCGTTGATTAAGTGTATTAATGGATAGTTTATCTGCATAATCAATCAGGTATTGAGCAATATTGTCTGCTGTTGCTGGAAGAAATCCTTTCCACTCAACTTCATAATGGCGTACCGCACTTTGATAACTCTTTTGTGTATTCTTACGAACAGAAGCATCTATATAATGTTGAATAGATTTGTCTGAGTTTACAACCATATTTCCTCCCTACCACAACTAAACTATGCTAGAAATACACCTAAAAATATTAAGTACAAGAATAGGTATCTCAATAACTTAGCAATAAATACAATGATAAAGAATGTGCTAAATTTTTCCTTTAAGACCCCACTCATTAAAGTAATCGGGTCACCAATTACAGGAATCCAGCTTAATAACAATATTGGTGAACCATATTGCTGATATAGCTTTTGTGCTTGAGACAATTTTGTTTCTGATACAGGAAACCATTTCTTATCTTTGTATTGCTCAATTCGAGTACCCAACCACCAATTTACACATGAACCCAAAACATTTCCGATTGTTGCAACAGCAATCAATAAAACGACTGAATATTTTCCAGTGCTAATAAGACCTACGAGTACAGCTTCTGATTGAAGCGGTAGTAAAGTAGCAGCTCCAAAAGCACTGATAAATAAACTTAAATAGCCAAGCATTATTTCAACCATTTTTGATGATATTCATCAATGATATATTCATGGACATGCTGCCCATTGATTTGGTGTTCTTTCAAATGCTCATGATCCGATGGTAAATTATCATGTGTATGTACTTTGGCTTCTTCATCTGTTTGTGACCATAATAACGTTGCCATTATTAGTGCCAGTACAGCAATGATTGCCATTGGTATAAACGTAAATAATGTTCCAAAGGTTGTACTCAACCAGCCTACTAGTGGATATGTGATTAACCAGCAAGCATGAGAAAACGCAAATTGTGCTGCAAATAAAGCTGTTCTATTTTCACTGGATGCTGATTTACGGATTAATCGCCCTGTTGGTGTTTGAGCCACTGAATATCCCACACCCAAAATAAACCACAATGCCAACAACCAAGCATAGGAATGAATGAAATAGCCTGTGAATAATCCAATTGTCAGTATGGTTGTGCCTGTTAGCATCACTGTTCTATCATTAAATTTATCAAGAACTTTAGGCAATATAAATGCTGAAAGCATAGAGCCAAGACCAAATAGACCAAAAGCCCAAGTCGTTGCATGTTCGGTCAGTTTAAAGGTTGATTGGACCAGTACCACTGTATTGACGATAACGACAGCACTTGCCGAAGCAATCGCTAGATTTAAGGCAAGTAAGGCTTTCAATCGTGGAGTATTAAAATATATTTTCGCCCCCTGTTTGATTCGACTATATATACCTTTAAATTCAGGAATTTTTGCGACAGGTAGTTTTGCACTGACAACAAATAATGCCGAACCAATGAAGCCAATGACTGTACCCAAGAATAAATTGTTATAACTAATCACTGTCAGTAGCAAGCCTGCCAACATCGGGCTGATAATATTTTCTAAATCATAAGCTAGACGAGAGAGTGATAAGGCATTGGTATAATCTTTTTCATCAGGCAATACATCTGGAATCGTTGCCTGAAATGTAGGGGTAAATGCTGCTGATGCGGATTGTAGAATAAAAATTAACAGGTAAATCTGCCAGATTTGGGTTACAAATGGTAAGCAAAGTGCTGTTAATGCCCGAATAATATCTAATCCAACCAAAACCTTTTTTCGGGGTAATCGTTCTGCAAAAGCCGAAGCGACAGGTGCAACAGCAATATAAGCAATCATTTTAATTGCCAGTGCGATGCCGAGAACCTGTGCCGCTTTTTCTCCAGCCATATCATAGGCAAGTAAAGCCAATGCAATCGTAATTAAGCCAGTACCAATTAATGCAATCACTTGTGCAAGAAATAGATGTCTATATGTTGTGTTTTTTAATACTGTAAACATTTTATCGGCTCTCCTGATTCATCTGCTTTATCCATAGGACACTTAAGAGCATTGCCCTTAAATGTCCCTGAATAGATTAAAAAATCCGTTTCATTTCACTAAACTGCCCTTCAACTGTTAAAGTGACTGTGACAGCTTCTTTGTTACGGTTTCGCCAGAACCAACCATGTTTACCGTCAAATGCAGCCGTTAAAGTCCCTGATTGCTGAGTCTCATTTCGACCTTTACCATAGCCATGATAAAAATCTTTAGGGGCATTCACTGGGTCACCATGCGTATCGTAATTTAAGCCTCCTGTGGACTTCCATTCATACTTGACGTTTGCTCCCTTATTCATTGCAAGTTTGATTTCAGTCGCTTGACCTGGTTTTAAGGTAATAGATACCGTTTTTTTAGCGATAGCAGGTTTAGCAGTCTGTGTAGCAGATGCAGTTTGTGTTTCAGCCTGTGCAGTTGTCATGGTGGTTATACCTAGTGCAATAACAGGCACTAACACTAAATGCTTGTATGATGGATGTTTAAAGAAATTTAACATTTTGATATTCCTGATAAGTTTGGTTACTGTTTTTAAATCTTTTAAGGATATTTTCACCCTTAAAAGATGAGGTATAGATTAAAAAACTCGTTTCATTTCACTGAACTGTCCTTCAACATTTAAAGTCACAGTTACAGTTTCTTCAGTACGATTTCGCCAGAACCAGCCATGTCTACCATCAAACGACGCAGTTAAAGTACCTGACTGCTGTGTTTCATTACGCCCTTTAGCGTAGCCATGATAAAAATCTTTAGGGGCATTCACTGGGTCACCATGTGTATCAAAATTCAAACCACCACCTGATGTTTTCCAGTCGAAATTAACACTTGCACCTTTAGGCATTGCCAATTTCACTTCTGTTGCCTGACCAGCCTTGAGGTCAATCGAAATGGATTCTTTGGTCACGGCAGGCATCATTGTGGTTGGTTCACTTAAAGCCGTTGTATTGGCTTCTGTTTGTCCGAGAGCTTGAGTTGCCTCTGAAACACCCGTATCTTGTCCAGAAATATCAAACTCTTCTGCAAAACCACCTGTGTTTTCGCCTAATCCCTGTTCAGCCTCTTCAGCCAAAGACTGTTTAATTTCTCCCATCTCAACCAAACCGATGGCTTTTCCTATACCTGTTGGGTCGATACCGTATTCAGCAGGCATCACACATGTCACCAATACAACTACCGCACTAACGGCTGCGATTGCTGTTGATTTAATCAGCTTCTTGGAAGATGGAAGTTGAATGTCTTTTGGAATTTCAGTGTTGTACATAATTCAATCCTTATTGTGTGATAAAGCCAGTAAGCTGATAGCCGACCAATAAAAAGCCCAGAAACATCAAAAAGACGTTACCTTGATAGGCTGTTTTAAAGAAGTAAGGGGTTTTTCGCCACATGGTCATAAATAGCAAAATAATGCACAGAGCCATGAACTGACCGAGTTCAACACCGACATTAAATGAAATTAAATTTGCCAATAGACCATCTTCAGGAACTTCATACTCCTGAATTTTGACGGCTAAACCAAAACCATGTATCAGACCAAAAATTAAGGTTGCAATTTTGGTATTGGGTTGATACCCAAACCATCTTTGATAAGCACCCAAATTATCTAAGGCTTTATAAACAATAGAGAAACCAATGATTGCATCAATAATGTAGGCATTCATTGAGATGTTGTAGTACACGCCAATCAGCATTGTGATTGAGTGACCGATGGCGAACAGGCTGACATACAAACCAATATCTTTCATACGGTATAAGAAGAAAATAATACCGACCAGAAATAATAAATGGTCATAACCTGTAACCATGTGTTTGGCGCCCAGATAAATAAAGGGGATCACATGAACACCGTAGATTTCCTGTATATAGCCTTTGTCACCCTCTGCAACTCCATGAGCAAAAAGTGCAGGACTTATCAAGACCATACATAAAGCAATCAACAGCTTTAAATAGGTTTTGAGTTTCACATAATGTGAATCAATAATTTGCATCTAAATCAAACTCCAAAAATTAAAAAATGGTTCAAAAAACTCATGATTTTTTTGGAGGTTTAAAAATACGACTTGCAAGCAATAGAGCGTATTTCTTCGTACGGTCAAATATTTGCGCACCTAACAGAAGCAAGATGAGTGCTATTTCTTTGAGAGATGCAACATTAGAAAAATGTTCGTAATAGGTATCTTGATGATGATGTGAATGTTGCTGATTTACCTCATGATGATGAGTATGAATCACATCTACATAGGCATGCTCTTGAAAGCGGTTTTCAGTCGCATGCTCGTTAAAATGCAGACATAGTGCAAGACTGATGATGCAAACCAGCCACATCATCACATATCTCATTTTTGAATCTTGCACTATTGCCATCATATTGAACTTCTCTACCCTTTCTGCTCAGCGAAATCGTCAGATTTTTTCTGACGAGCTTGGTTAAACCAAACATACAGGGTGGGCAGAATAATCAAGGTAAGTAGCGTTGAGGAAATAATTCCCCCTATAACAACGGTTGCAATTGGACGCTGTACTTCTGAACCAATCCCCACGTTTAAAGCCATAGGGATAAAGCCCAAAGAGGCAACCAGTGCAGTAATCAGCACTGGCCGCAAACGTTCTAATGCACCATGTTTTACTGCATCAATCAGCCCTTCACCCTGATCACGCAATCTCTGAATGGCCGATACGAGTACCAAACCATTGAGTACTGCAACACCCGATAAAGCAATAAAACCAACAGCAGCCGAGATAGAGAAAGGAATATCACGGAGGGCTAAAGCAATGACGCCACCCGTTAATGCAAAAGGCACACCAGTAAAGACCAGCACACTATTTCTGATATTGCCTAAGGCCATATAAATCATTGCAAATATCAAAATCAAAGCGATGGGTACAACAATCATAAGTCGATTAGAGGCGGACTCCATTTGTTCAAAAGTACCGCCCCAAGTGAGCCAGTAACCTTCTGGCATTTGGAAATCAGAGTTTAATTTTGATTGTGCATCAGCAATGTAACTACCGATATCAGTACCACGCACGTTTGCCGTGATCACAATACGACGTTTACCATTTTCACGAGAAATTTGGTTGGGTCCTTGAATATTCTTCAATTCAATCAATTCGGACAACAATACACTTGAACCATCAGGCAAACTGACAGGAATTTGATACAGTTTTTCCAGGTCAGTTACTGAGTTTTGATCCATCCGCACAACAATATCGAACTTACGATCACCCTCAAATACTTTACCTGCTGTTTCACCGGTGATTAGATTAGAAACGTGCTTTTGCACATCTTCTGCATCTAGCCCATAGTTCGCAATCATGTCTTTCTTGAGTTCAACAGACACCATTGGAAGCCCACTCATCTGTTCAACTTTTAAGTCGGCTGTTCCATTCACACCTTCTAAAATTTTCGCTGCAGCATTTGCAGATTCAAGCAACTGATCTAAATCATCACCATAAATCTTCACTGCAACATCTGTACGGACACCTGAAATCAGTTCGTTAAAACGCATTTGAATCGGCTGAGTGAACTCATAGTTGTTGCCATAAACGCCTTTTGCCACACGTTCAATATCGGCAACGACAGCTGATTTTTCCTTGTCAGGATTCGGCCATTCGCTACGTGGTTTCAATATCACAAAATTATCAGCGACGTTTGGTGGAACTGGGTCAGTCGCAATTTCAGCTGTCCCCACTTTGGCAAACATGGTTTTCACTTCAGGAATTTTGACGATTTCTTTTTCAAGCGCATACTGCATTTCAACAGCTTGAGTTAAAGAAGTTCCAGGAATTCGAAGTGCATGTAATGCCACATCACCTTCATCTAATGAGGGAATAAATTCGGAACCTAAACGAGTTGAAAGACTCGCACTGAATACAAAGAAAATTGCTACGAACGCGATCAGCTTATAACGATGACTCAAAGACCAATCTAAAATTGGGCTATAAACTTTCTTAATGAAATGAACAATCTTCGATTCCTCTTCCTTAATTTCGCCTGTCGTGACCAAAGCCACCATTGCAGGAACAAAAGTAATCGAAAGAACCATTGCAGCCACGAGAGCCATAACAACTGTAGCTGCCATCGGTGTAAACATCTTGCCTTCAACACCAGTAAGCGTCATGACAGGCAGATACACCAAGATGATGATCAACTGACCATAGAGAATGGCTTTTCGTGATTCCTTAGTCGCTTCAAAAACCGTCGTGAATCGTTCTTGACGGGTGAGTATTCGTCCTAATTCTTTCTGCTTCATCGCTAATTTTGCAAGTGAAGCTTCAACAATGACGACAGCACCATCGACAATGATCCCGAAATCTAGCGCACCTAAACTCATTAAGTTTGCACTGATTCGTTGATTCACCATGCCTGTAATGGTCATGAGCATTGATAAAGGAATCACCATCGCAGTGATGAGCGCTGCACGGAAATGTCCAAGAAATAAGAAAAGAACGACAATAACGAGGATTGCACCTTCTAGAAGGTTTTTCTTCACCGTGTCTATCGTCGCATCAACCAAGGTTGTACGGTTATAAACTGCTTTTGCCTCAACACCTTCTGGCAATGACTCTTGGACTTTTTGTAACTTTTGATCTACCGCATGAGCAACATTTCGCGAGTTTTCACCAATCAGCATAAATGCAGTACCTAAGACAATTTCTTGCCCATCTTTAGTTGCTGCACCTGTACGTAACTCGTGACCAATCGATATTTTTGCCACATCTTTTAAACGCAAAATATAACCATTGCTTGTGGTGATCGGAATATTCTGAATTTGTTCAATCGAACTGATTTGAGAATCAGAACGTATCAAGTACTGCTCACCATTCTTCTCAATATAGCCTGAACCTTTATTCATGCTATTTTTAGAAATAGCATCCAAAATAGTCTTTTGATCTAGACCAATACTTCGTAAATACGCATAGTCGGGCTGTACAACAAATTGTTTTAAATAGCCACCAATCGTATTGATTTCATTCACACCTTCGACATTTCGAAGCTGAGGCTTGATCACCCAATCCTGAAGTGTTCGCAATTCAGTCGGTGAAAGTGGAGTCGGGTTGTTTTTTGCATTTTCCACCGTGTACATGAAGATTTCGCCAAGTCCTGTAGAAACAGGACCCATAGAAGTCGATATACCTCCTGGAAGACTTGGTGTAACCCCTTGCAACTTTTCATTCACTAGCTGACGGGCAAAGTAAATGTCCGTGCCTTCCTTAAAAATCGCAGTCACTTGAGATAAGCCGTATCTGGATACTGATCGGGTATAGTCCAGATTAGGAATACCAGCCAAAGCCGTTTCAATGGGGTAGGTGACCTGGGATTCCATCTCGGTTGGAGATAAGCCCTGGGCCTCACTGTTAATTTGAACTTGTACGTTGGTAATATCGGGTACAGCATCAATGGGCAGTTTAAAATAGTTGTAAACGCCAAATGCCCCTATGAATAGGAAAATGATCAGTACCAGCCAACGATTCTTTATCGAGAGCTTTACAATTTGGTCAAACATAAACGCTACTCCTTAATGGTCATGAGAAGCGCCGGATTTACCCAGCTCTGCTTTTATAAGATAAGAATTACCTGCTGCATATTTTTGTCCAACTTTTAAACCCGATTTGACTTCAACAAAGCCATTGAATTTTTCCCCCAATTCGAGTGGACGAACCTCAAAGTCATCACCAACACGAAGAAAAACTACATCCCAGTCACGATAGGTTTGTAGTGCATCTTCACGCACCACCATCGGTTTCATGGATTGACTTTCAAAGATTTGTGCTGAAATCAACTGACCTGAACGCCAGTTAAACTGATTGGGAATTTCAACAAAGGCTTGAGCGGTACGAGTTTTAGGGTCAATCACATCACTGATATATTTAATACGCCCCAGTGCTTCTTCTGAATCTGCTGTCTGTGACTTGATGGTGACTTTATTGCTTGCTTTCACCACATTCAATTGATCAGCAGGTATATTCACCACTGCCAAAAGCTGTGAGGTATTGGCAATTTTAAACATCGGGGTAGATGGATTAACATTTGTACCAATGGCACTGAGGATTTCCAACACTGTACCTGACATGCCAGCACGTACTTCAATCATTCCATTGCTAGAACCACCATATGAGCTAATCATGTTATTTAACTCATTGACACGGACCTGAGCATTATCAAATTCACGTTTGGCATTAATATAGTCAATTTCAGGGGAAACACGTTTTTGCCATAAAGCCCGTTCTTGCTCCATTTTTTTACGTGTAAATTGCAAGGTATCCTGAGCAATGGTACGTTCCGCATTTAAACGAATCACATCCTGACTTTGTACGGTTGCCAACAAGTCACCCTGACTGACCTTATCACCAATGGTACGATAGGTTTTAACCAGTGTACCGCTTGCTTTTGGGGTAATAAAACTCTCAAAATTGTCTGGAAATTTCAGCTCACCTTTAAGCTGTAAGCTATTTTCAAACATCATCGGTTGAACCGTTAATAATTCCAGTCCGCTACTTTTTAGACTGGCATCGGGAATATTGGCACGACCTTCTTTGGTGTCCCATTGCCATGTATGCTTTTTGCCTTGATATTCAACATTAATCATCATCAAGAATGAATGTGGTTCATAAATCACTTCATTTCCAATCAGATAGTCACTTTCAGGAACAAAGCGAATATTCTGTTCCGCATCAAGACGTTTGATGAAAATATTTGCTGTAAGTTCTTGAGGCTTTAAGGGCTTATCCTTGAAATAGCCATATACACGCAAATGAGGTTCAACACCTTCCTCAAAAATCTTAACTTCCGTAGAGAAATCGCCATCTCGATATAAGCGTCCACCATGTGGGCCTTTTTCATCACCTGCAACCGTAACGCTTTCCTCTACCGCTTCACCTGAACTCGCCTGTGGTTTATTACCTGTCTTATACCAAGCAATCGCACACAGGATAATCAGTAATGCAACAACACCTGTTGCAATTAAAGTATTGGTGGTTTTATTCATGTTGTTCCCCATATTCCTGCTCTAAATTGGTGACGTAGTTTTTTTCAATCTCTGCAATTTGATTTTGCAAAGCCAACCACAAATCGAATCGAGCGAGATGTTTATCCAACCAAATTTGCTTAATAGTATTGAATTCAAGTAAAGAAATTTTTCCTGCCTGATACCCCATTTCAGCAATTCTCAAACTTTCTTTGGTGGCAGGAAGTATGGACTGATCATAATTTTTGATCGAATCAATCAGGTTCGATACTTCAATAGACTTATTTTCTAATTCAATTTTGGAGTTACGGTTTACGAGAATAGAACGAGTTTCTGCATGTACTTGCTCCGCTTGTGCAAGTGCAATGCTCCCCTTATTTCGATTAAAAACAGATAGGGGAATAGATGTAGAAACTAAGAAAACTTGATCATTGGTCTCCTGATAGTTCCTTACCCCTAAACCCAGCGTAATATCTGGCACGGCTTCTTTTTTAGCTAATTCATACTGGGTTTTAGCCAGTTGAGTTTTAAGCAAGGCTTCTTGTTCAGATAAGCTCAATTTATCCGCAAAGTTAATGCTTAAAGGAACTTCTATTGCTTGATCAGGTAATACAGATATGAATTTGGAACACAGATTTTTTTGAAATTGAACTTTCTTCACTTCGTTCTGATAACGTAGTTTTGATTCAGACGATAAAGCTGAACTCAATTGAACATCAGATGGAATTACTCTGCCAAACTTCAATTTTTCATTCAGAACATGGGCTTGTCTCGCGTTCATCTTGCTTTCGGTAGAATAAATTTCTACCCGTTTTGAAGCCGCATACCAATTTGACATACAAACACGGAAATCGGCTTTTAATTCAGCCTGACGCTTCAATGCCTCAAATTGGTTATTATTCCCTTGAAACCCTGCCAACTGCCTACGCAAAGCGCGTTTATTATTGAGAGGAATATCCTGGGACAAACCAATCATAGTCGTTGGCCCATCAAGATCTTTAAGGTCTGAATTACCTAAATTGTCTAATTCAAGATTAAACGTAGGATTATTAAGTCTACCGGCATATTTCTGATTTATGGCATATGCGTGTTGAGACTGTTGCAAACTCTTCAAAATTGAATCGTTTGAAATTACCTGTTGTTGTAGCTGTGCGTAATTAGATTCTGCAAATAATTGAGTCGCTGTTGCTACTAAACCACAGGCAAGGAATATCTGATAAATTTTAGACATGACTTTACCTATACAAAAAAATGAAGAATTATTTTTTGTATAGAAAAATCAAATTGTTAGAACGATAAGAGCTTTTGTATAGGTATAGGAATTACGTAAAATAAATATTCGTTTCCTAAAGTCAAATACCCGAATCCGATGTTCAGATAACTTTAGGAACAGAAAAATAAGAGCAGTGATAAAACTTAGAATAAACACAGGGTCTAAAGCCAATTCATCATCAGCATGAACAGGCTTTACGGAATGATGATAGGTAGGTTCATCATAACTTGTCCAATGATGGTTTTTACTGTCATCAGCGATGGCTTCATCATGGTCATGATGCTCTAACGACCACTGGCTTAAACTCTCTGATTGAACAGAAATATTTAATTGATGCTGATGGTCTATATTTTTAACAATAACAGGCAGCCACGCATACAAGCCCGTTGTTGTAAAAGTAAACAACAACAAGGTAAATGCGAGCATAAGTTTGAAATACTTACCTGTTAGCATGGTCATCAAGCAAAATCTTTGAACAAGGTTAAGATACAAGTAAAAAAATACAAAGCAAGTCCTATTTGTACTTTTTTAATAAATCCAGAAAAATTTCCAGTTCAGTTTCATCGTAACTATCGGAGAGAACATGATTTTTTAGATGGTCTTCTAATAGTTCGTTCATTAGCCCATGAACAGCCCCACGAATTGCAGCAACTTGTTGCAATACCTCTATACACGGTGTTTTACCCTCACTTACCGATTTATAGGTTGCATTCATTTGCCCTTGCAAACGACTAATACGATTCAGGACTTTCCTATTGTGCTGTAAATGAGCCATTGAAAGTTTACTCCAAATGGAAATATACTGTATGGGGTATTTTAACATGGAAATAACAATATGCTCAATCTTTTATCAACCCAACACTCTCATCAATTTGATGAGGGTAACCGCTTAGCCCAGAAAAAAATCTTGATTGCAACGATATTTACAGGCGTCATGATGGTTGCTGAAATTTTTGGTGGGATTGTGTTTAACTCGATGGCACTGCTTGCTGATGGCTGGCACATGAGTTCACATATGGTTGCTTTGGGATTGGCATATGTTGCCTACCGTGCTGCTCGACACTATGCCAATGATGAAAGGTTTTGTTTTGGTACATGGAAAATTGAAATTCTTGCAGGTTACAGCAGTGCTATTTTATTAATGGTTGTTGCTGCTATGATGTGTTATAGCTCAATTGAACGATTATTTAACCCAGTACAGATTCATTATAATGAAGCAATCCTAATCGCCATTTTAGGTTTAATCGTGAATCTGGTCTGTGCATGGTTACTACATGACAATCACCATCATAGCCACGATCATCATGATCACCACAACCATGACCATCATTCCCACCACCATGAACATGACCTAAATCAAAAGGCTGCTTTTCTTCATGTTATTGCAGATGCAACCACTTCAGTATTGGCAATCATTGCCCTTTTTGCAGCAAAATATTTTGGATGGAATTTCCTTGATGCCGTACTTGGTATCGTGGGGGCAATTTTAGTTTCCAAATGGGCATGGGGTTTAATTAAACAAACCAGTAAAACCCTTTTAGATGCTGAAATGAAAGAGCCAGTGGTTGAGGAAATTCAGGAAGTTATTACTGAGTTAAATCCAACGATACAGATTACAGATTTGCATGTCTGGAAAGTGGGTAAAGGCAAGTTCTCAAGTATTCTTGCACTTGATACACAGGATCATAACTTAACCCCAGAAATCGTAAAACGTGCTTTGTCTATACATGAAGAAATTGTACATGCCAGTGTGGAAATCAATTATAGATAACAATATTTGTACCTAGCATGCTTAATATTTTAAGCATGCTAGGACTAAATTTTTAGGAATCTTTCACTATCAAAAGTTAATTAAAAATCAATTAGTTAATTAATAAAATTTTTATATTTTCAGTATTATATACACATTCAAGTAAAAGTGTATTATCGGTATCGCTTTCCGTATAGTGTTCAAGGGTAATACCACCATCTAATTTAAGAACTTTCTTTGCAATTTCTCGAACTTTTTTATTTTTACCAACACTATCATTAAATGAACCCTTATCGTGTCTAGTGCCATTTACATTCCATGACACTTGCATATTTTTATTTGCAGTATGTTTTGTTTTGGCAATATGTACATGTCTTTGCAACGGAATCTTAGGGTCTTCAGGATCAACCCTATAGCTATAAGTACTATCATATTTTTGCCAGTAACTTTCTAAGGTAATATTCCCTAAAAGTATAGTTGGAACTTCTAAAAGTAAATAATTTGGCTCTTCTTCCTGTTGATCCAAAAATTCATCAAAACTTAGCATTATTTTTCCCCCCTTTAAATTATGTAATAAAATTACCATATTCTCTTATCTAAAAGCTAATAAGGCAGGATAACTACATCTTATCCTGCCTTAATTTTTGTATAAATTTTCTTCATAATATTTGATTTTTCGGTATGTAATTATGTACCATGTAATACATAATAAAATTGTAGGAATTGTATCATGGCTCGTTCTGGACTAAGTAAAGGTGATATACAGAAAGTTAGAGATACTCTAATTTCTCAAGGACAATACCCTTCTGTTGATGCTGTACGAATTGCATTAGGCAATACTGGTTCAAAAACTACAATACATAAGTATTTAAAAGAATTGGAAATAGAAGAAGAAAAAGGAACAATCAAGAAAATTACAATTAGTGAATCTATTGAACATTTAATTCATTGCCTTGCAGAACAGTTGCAAGTTGAAGCTAATATTGAAGTAGAAAAACTCACACAAATGTTATTAGACAAAGAGCAGGAACATGAAAAGTCTGTAAATTTATTACATAATGAAATAGAGTCCCTCACCTCTCGTTTGACACAGCTCGAATTAGCTTCTCAACAAGAGTTAGATGCTTACCACAATACCAAAGCCTTGCTCCAAGAAAAGCAAATTCAAAATTCTTCACTAGAACAGCAAGTTATTAGTCTAAAAGAAGAAATTTTTAACCATAAAAATTTCCAGAAATCACTGGAAGAAAAGTACCAACATGCCCAAAAGTCGCTAGAACATTATCGTGAGTCTGTGAAAGAACAACGAGACCAAGAAAACCGTAAACATGAACAACAGGTACAACAGGTACAGGCAGAAATAAAACTACTGCAACAAACCATCGTGATTAAACAAGACGAGATTACAAATCTAAAAAGCCATAATCAGGCCTTGGATACCGAACTTACTTTATCCAAACAGCACAACGAACAACTGACAGGTGAAAATAAAAATATATCTAATCAATTAACTAAGATAGATAAACAGCTTCTAGTAGAACAACAAACCAACCTTTCTAAAGAACAAGTAGTTAAAAGCCTTTCTGCTAAACTAGCTGAATATGAAAAAGGGTTAGAAACCCTAAAACATCAGCTAACACAAATGCAAAAAGATATTCATGCTAAAGATGCCCAGCTTAACGCTCAGGTAGTTTTGATTGAAAATCTGAATGCTGTCATTAAGCTGATTGAGGACAAAAAATCTGTTCTACCAAAACAAATTTAAATCAATCAACTTATGGAGACACAAATATCTTCATATCTACATCTTGGTTTGAAGTTTGACTAAACCAGGTATCTAGTAACTGATATGCTTGAACAGTTTCAGGGAGAGCTGTACTTGGACTTTTAAGTTGAGATATAAAATGCTGGTGCGAAAAAGCATTTCCAATAACTAACCATATTTCTTTACGTACCAAAGGGTCTTGTCTGCGTTTATCAATTATCTCAATTACATCATCTAAGGAGTGGCTAAGATCAAAGGCTTTATTAAACAATCGAATACGGCTATCTAGACATACTCCATGTTGATATACGCTGAATTATCAGGAGACTTTCCCTTGGGAGATTCTAGGCAGCCAACTTATAAAAGTCTTCGGCCATTTGATTTGGTGTCTTAAAACCCAAACCCTTTTGAATTCTTCGATGATTATAAAATAATTCA
>NZ_MVOM01000065.1:0-14183 GCF_002018895.1 Acinetobacter sp. MF4640
GGATAATCTTTTTCAGATTCAATCAATAATTGAACCGCTCTTTCTCTGATTTCAGGGGTATATTTTAATTTTGTCATCGGGATAGTCTCTCAGAATATTGACTCTCCGACAAACCCGGTACGATTCATAACCTAAAAGTGATGGTGCTCCTACTAAAACGCCTGAACAGACCCGCATTAATCATTGGACACTTATTTTAAATAGGTGATTTAGAGCGCCACTTTATTCCACAAAATAATGCGCAGCAAAATGCGCATCATTGCCGATCACATCAAATACATCTTCACGCAGTGACATCCCCGCACATTCATCCCCGACCATCCAAAGTCCCAAGGTGGGCAGCATGCCTTCATGCAACGGAGTTTTTACCCAGCGCTGCATGACATAACCATATTTGTCGTAGTCATCGAAGTAAAAACTACCTGAGGCTGCGCCGCAATCGACATTGTTTTGTAGGATATGAATATTTGCGCCTTCGCGCGCTAAGATGGGCTTACGCACCCATTTCCCTGCGTAGTGGGCGTGCGCATCATAAGCATGGGTTTCTAACAACAATGGATGATTTGGAAAGCGTTTCCATAGCTCGATCAATAGGGCTTTATTGGAGAGCAGCATTTTCCAACACGGTTCAATCCATTCGGTTTCAGGTTTGAGAAATTGTGAAAAACTTTCTTCCCAAATCCATTCCCACGGATATAGCTTAAATAAATGCTGAATCTCTTGCTGATGCAAATCGACAAAGGCTGTGCCATTCCAACCGATGTTTTCCATCGACAGTTCGCTGACATTTAAGCCTGCCTGAAAAGCAGTATCCATGAGGTATTCTAAATTGCCCCAATCTTCACGTCCTGCTTCTTGGCAGGCTACGAAATGGACACGGCTTCGCGCAGGATAGAGCTGTTTCCAGCGCTCAATGAGCTTTTCATGAATGCTGTTGAACTGATCACGGTTTGCAATATTTTCGACCTGTTCAATCCAATGCCACTGTGCAACTGAGGCTTCGAGTAAACCCGTTGGCGTATCGGCATTGTATTCCAGCATTTTGATGGCTTGACCATCATAGGCAAAATCGAAACGGCCATAGAGCATCGGTGCTTGGTTTTTCCATGAATGCTCAATCAGAGGAATCGCTGCTGGGGGGAGTTGAAAATATTCGGGATAATGACCGCGTTGAATCATATCCCCTGCCACTTCAAGACACATTTGGTGTAATTCGTTCGAGGCATCTTCAAGCTGTTCAATTTGCTTGAGGCTAAACTCATAAGCTACCCCTTCTGACCAATACATTGAACCATCCCGCGACGGCAAGTTGTAGTAGTCAAAACCGATCTCTTGATGCGCCTGTTGCCAGTTTGCACGCTCAGGGAATAGAACTCGTTTCATGTATTAACCTCCGAACGAGCCTCCGCCACGGCCGAAGCCTCCACGAATGGGTTGGGATTTGGCATGGCTAAAAACGTGAGTCGAGATTCTAGGTGTGCCCGTCGAATGACGTCCGCGAGCTTTCAAGATTTGGCCCATGTAACGGACTTTACGGTTATTTTTATAATATTGTGGGCCGATATAAACCCCAGTAGAGCCACTATAGCTCGATTCGCTATTTTCGTTAGCAGGTTCGCACAGTTCAAAATGCCAGTCTTGGTAGCAGTTGTATTGGTTATTGTAAACATCCTGTTGTAGGGTTTTAGAACCGCTACATGCCGTGAGTAAAACTGGCACTACAACAAGAGTTAATTTTTTGGTACGCATGGATGAGCAACCTTCAGGTTCTTTTATTTTTACAGGTAAAACCAAGGGTTTTAAGCCCGCTTATCATAGGGAGCTGTTTGCATAAAGTACAGTGCATTTGCACCGAAAATCATAGGATTAAGTCTTGTGCATACTAAAATTTGGTCATAAAAAAAGCCTTCCCAGAGGAAGGCTTTTTTTAAACATTAGAGGGTGGTTTGATGATGTTTCTTACTGTATCGAATCGACAAGATTGCAGTGATGGTAAGCACCAACACAATAAAGCCCAGTGAAATCCAAATTGGCATGTGGAACACATCCAGCATGAGCATCTTAAAGCCGATGAATACCAAGATAATACCTAAACCATACGGGAGATAATGCATCTTGGTTGCTGCACCAGACAACAAGAAGAACATCGCACGTAGACCCAAAATTGCCATTAAGTTTGCAGTCAACACAATAAACGGATCAGAAGTCACCGCGAAAATTGCAGGAATGGAGTCCACCGCGAAAATCACATCCGACGCTTCAACTAGAATCAACACCAAGAACAGCGGCGTTGCCCACAACATCCCGTTTTGACGGACAAAGAACTTGTTGCCATGCAGTTGCGGGGTAATCCGCATATGTTTACGTAGCCATTTTAAGATCGCCATATCTTCGATATTGGTTTCTTCTTCGTTTTGCCCTTTGAAGAATTTGAAACCCGTATACACCAAGAACGCACCAAAGATATACAGAATCCATGAGAACTCTTGCACGAACCATGCGCCAATAAAAATAAAGATGGTACGTAGAATAATCGCGCCCAATACACCATACAGCAGTAATTGGCGTTGTAGTGCAGGTGGGATGGCAAAAGCAGCAAAGATCATCAGCCAGACAAAGACGTTGTCAACGGCTAAAGATTTTTCAAGTAAATAACCTGCAAAATACTCCATGACCTTTGTATTGGCCACAGTAACACCTGCAGTTTGTTGTAAATACAGCCAGAGACCTGCACCAAAGAGTGATGCGACGGAAACCCACGCAATACTCCATAACGCGGCGGTTTTGATTTTAACTTCTTGACCTTCTTTTTGTTTAAAGCCTAAAAAGTCGATTAGTAGCATCACGGTAACAATGCCGAAAAAAGCAATGTATAGCCATAAATTGCCGATAGATTCCATGAAATCCTCCACATCCAGCAATCGGCCACAAAAAAACCTTGACCTGCTGCCAGATGAAATAAAATATCTGTGACAACATGATCAAGGTCTTGCCTACATTTTAGCGTATGTATTTTGTGCGCTAAAATGCTCAGATACCGACTTTTTGCAAAGTGTAATGACGATAATCTGACACGTGAAAGTGATGCATGGCATTTATTTTTCACGTTTGGAGGAGGCTACTCCCCTTGTTCAACATAAATTTGGTTTTGGATTTGATCCAAAAGTGAGCTAAGCATCGCATATTTTTATGGTTTGAGCAAATATTAAAGAAAATTGTAGATGAAATATAAATGAGACAAAATTTTGCTTCAATTTGTGGCAAGCTAAAAAAAAACAGTAAACCAAAGAGGAATAATAATGAAAATTCAACATCAAGAAACAGGTAGTAAAGGCGAAGTTTTTGTTGAGCAAGAAAACGAGCGTGTGGCGGAAATGACTTATAGTTGGGCTGGGGACGATAAATTTATTATTGATCACACTTGGGTCAGTGAGTTGCTCCGTGGGCAACATGTGGGGCGTCAGTTATTGGATGTTTTGGTTAACTTTGCCCGTGATAAGGGCGTGAAAATTTTACCCTTGTGTCCCTTTTCCAAATCGGTATTCGACAAAGATCCATCTATTCATGATGTTTTATTCCGCTAAGATAGAGAACGATAAATCAATCCATTCAATGAGTGTGCTATGCAATTTCAACATGTAGATCGTGATCAAAAAGGTGAGTTTTTTTTAAATAATGCAGACGGTCAGCGCATTGCTGAAATTAGCTATATTTGGCGGGATGACGCAACCATTGATGCCAACCATACTTGGGTCGATGATTCACTACGGGGTCAAGGTGTGGCGCGTTTGCTGTTGGATACTCTGGTTGATTTTTCACGTGAGAAAAACTTGAAGATTATCCCGACCTGCTCTTATGTCGATGTGATGTTTCGCCGTGAGAAATGTTTTGAAGATGTCGCGGCTTAATTGTTCACAACATTCATCGCGGTTCTAAGCGTTAAACTAAAATGAGATCGATATAGCTGCCATTGCAGTTCTAATTTGGACTTTACAATGCTGAACATGATGGAATTAAAGTATATGAAGACGCTTTTATCTATGGGCCTATTCTGTTCAGTTGCCCCTTTATTGCATGCTGAAGATTGTGTAAAATTTGAGGAAAAGGCAGAACAAAAAGAAGTTCAGATTATTCCACTTTGGGGCATGAAAGTGACTGCTCCAACCAGAGTGTATTTTCATTCAGCACCGAGCAATGCTTGTAAAATCAAAGATCTGTTTATGATTAAAAATGACCATATCACTGCTTATAGCACCTATGATGATGGCCAAGAACAGTGGGTTTCGATCATGTATTTCAGCAAACGCTTGGGAGACACGGTTCAAGGTTGGGCAAAACTAAAAGACTTTGAATATACGGGTACGATGTCTGGTTTTTAATTGGATAAGTTTGTAAAAAAAACCGCCATATGCGGTTTTTTTCATCTAAGTGGGAACAAATTATTCTGCGTTTAAGGCACTGATCAATTTTTGGTGTAAACCACCAAAGCCACCATTGGACATGATCACGACAGCATCACCCTCGCCTGCTTCACTGACGATGGTATGGATAATGTCATTCAACGTGCGTGCAACCACGGCCTTGTTGGGTGCAGCCGCAATGACAGGTTGCAAGTCCCAGTCCAAACCTTCTGGTTGATACCAAATCACTTCATCCGCCAAACGTGCAGAGTGTGCGAGCCCATCTTTATGGCTTCCCATGCGCATCGTGTTTGAACGTGGTTCAATAATCGCCCACAACTTACGCTCGCCTAAACGCTTACGTGCACCTTCCAGCGTCGTATCTATTGCGGTTGGGTGATGGGCAAAGTCATCATACACTTCAACGCCACGCACCGTGCCTAAAAGCTCCATACGGCGCTTCACGCCGCCAAAGTTAGACAGTGCTTCGCACGCTGTTTCAATGCTCACGCCGACATGTTCAGCCGCAGCGATAGTTGCCAAAGCATTGGCCACGCTGTGCTGTCCTGTCATGCTCCATTGCACGGTGCCTTTCACCACGCCGTGTTGGAGTACTTTAAAGTGTGAACCATCAGCACTTAGTTGTTCCGCATACAATTCAGACTTGTCGTGGGCCTCTAAAGAGGTACGAACCACAGGTGTCCAACAGCCCTGCTCTAAAACTTCATCAATATTGCTTTCAGTAATCGGAGCAATGATACGACCCTCACTTGGAATGGTACGAACCAAGTGGTGGAATTGTTTTTGAATCGCTGCTAGATCATCAAAAATGTCGGCATGGTCAAATTCGAGGTTATTTAAAATGGCTGTTTTGGGATGGTAATGCACGAACTTCGAACGTTTGTCGAAAAAGGCAGAATCATATTCATCGGCTTCAACACAGAAGTATTTACCACCACCTAAACGCGCACTTTCAGAGAAACCTAAAGGTACACCGCCAATCAGGAAACCTGGCTCTAAACCCGCCTGATCCAACACCCAAGCCAACATGGTGGTGGTGGTGGTTTTACCATGGGTTCCTGCTACGCCAAGTACGTGTTTGCCTTGGAGCACATGATCGGCCAAAAATTGTGGGCCTGAAATATAGGGCAAGCCTTCATTGAGCATGTATTCAACGGCATCAATCCCGCGTTTCATCGCATTGCCGACGATGACCAAATCAGGATGCGGTTGTAAATGACTGCGGTCATAACCTTGCATTAAGGTAATGCCTGCATTTTCGAGTTGGGTCGACATGGGAGGATAAACGTTTAGATCCGAACCCGTCACTGTGTGGCCAAGATCACGTGCTAAAAGCGCTAAAGACCCCATAAAGGTGCCACAAATACCCAAAATATGCAGATGCATTCCGCCTCACTCCACTGCTTTTATAGACACATCACGTATTGTTGGTGCTGTTGTCGTGATTAATTCGATGTGAAAGCAACCATAGCAAGGCGCTTAGCGAAAAGATAGTGATTCTTGTATCTAATCGTTTAATTATTCTGCGGCTTGAACAACGCTTTTATTTTGTAAAAAAGTTGGCTGAAAAGTGCAATATTTGCTGAATTTTCTAGCAAAAAACGTAGAATAAAATGCTCCTAAATTTGGCGATCTTGCTTCATGTCCCTGCCCTTTATTTTATTGATTATTGCCAACTGTTTTATGACACTTGCATGGTATGGACACTTAAAATTTTTGCCGGGTGTACCGCTTTGGCAAGCCATTTTATTTAGCTGGTTCATAGCGTTGGTGGAATATAGTTTTATGATTCCTGCGACCCGTATGCTGTCACAGCAAGGCTGGTCTATGGGTGAAATGAAAATCACCCAAGAAGTAGTGACGCTCTTGGTTTTTGTACCGTTTATGCTTTTCTTATTTAAACAGCCTTTTAAGCTCGATTATTTATGGGCAGGACTGTGTTTATTTGGTTGTGTGTATTTTGTCTTTCGCAGCCAATAAATCAAAAAGTGAGGCTACAGTCCTCTTTTTATTTAAGTTTTATGCCACTCGAAAAAAAAACAAGAAAAATCTGCATTTAGTTGTACGGTTAAATTTTGGAGAGCTGAAAAATCAGTCTATAATACGGGGCTCTTATTAAAGCTTGGCGCTAGTCGAGATTTATCTCTCTTAACTATCTCTGGAAACATTGCAATGAATGCGGCCGCTTCACAAGACACTCCTCTCGTTGGAATTATCATGGGTTCTCAATCAGATTGGGCCACTCTCGAACACACTGCCAATATGCTTAAGCAACTTGGTGTCCCATTTGAAGCGGAAGTTGTGTCTGCGCACCGTACGCCAGATCGTCTTTTTGAATATGCAGAGCAAGCACGTGACCGTGGTATCCAAGTGATTATTGCAGGTGCAGGCGGTGCGGCGCATTTACCAGGAATGTGTGCGGCGAAAACTGATTTGCCTGTACTTGGTGTGCCTGTGAAGTCTTCGATTTTAAACGGTGTCGATTCACTGTTATCCATTGTGCAAATGCCAGCAGGTATTGCAGTGGGTACTTTGGCAATTGGTCCAGCAGGCGCAACCAATGCCGCGATTATGGCAGCACAAATTTTAGGTCTGACACGTCCTGAAATTGCAAAAAATGTAGCCGATTTCCGTGCTGCACAAACTGACAAAGTCGCAAGCAACAATATTCCAGGCCAAGCTTAATACGGGGCATTCCTCATGAATAAAACCATCGGTATTTTTGGTGGTGGGCAGCTGGGTCGCATGATGGCGCAAGCGGCTTTGCCACTGAATATTCAATGTACGTTCTTTGATGTGAGTACAGACTGCCCTTCAGCGGCTTTAGGAACAGTGATTTCAAGCAAAACTGAAAATGGTTTACAAGACTTTATTGCCAGTGCAGATGTCTTCAGCCTTGAGTTTGAAAATACGCCTTTGTCTGATGTTGATGTTTTGACTAAGCAAAAAGATATGCATCCGCCGCGTCAGGCTTTAGCTATTGCACAGCATCGCTTGTCTGAAAAAGCGTTATTTGATGAGCTTGAGATTCCTGTTGCGCCTTATAAAGCGGTAGATTCCCTAGAAAGTTTAAGTGCTGCGGTTGCTGAGCTGGGTTTACCGATTGTGCTGAAGACAGCCACAGGTGGCTATGATGGCAAAGGTCAGTTTGTATTGCGCTCTGAACAACAAATTGAACAAGCATGGGCTGAATTAGGCCCTGCTGGAAGTTTAATTGCAGAAAGCTTTGTGACCTTCTCACGTGAAGTTTCGATCATTGCGGTACGTGGTCAAAATGGCGATGTGAAAACGTGGCCATTGGCTGAAAATCATCATCATCATGGTATTTTGTCGCACTCGATTGTTCCTGCACCGAATAGTGCGGACTTACAACCCGTTGCACAAGACTACATCACTCGTCTATTGAATCATTTGAATTATGTTGGCGTATTGACTTTAGAACTGTTTGTCACAGACAAAGGTTTATATGCCAATGAAATGGCGCCACGTGTGCATAACTCAGGACACTGGTCGATTGAAGGCGCAGTATGCTCTCAGTTTGAAAACCATATTCGTGCAGTGGCAGGCTTACCCTTGGGTTCAACTGAAGTGGTTCGCCCTACGGTCATGATCAATATTATTGGTCAGTATCCACAGTCTGAACAAGTCTTGGCCTTAGAAGGTGTACATCTACACCTTTATAATAAGGAAGAACGTGAAGGCCGTAAGATTGGTCACCTGACTTTAATGCCGAATGATACCGCTCAACTCACGATGCTATGTCGTCAGTTAGCGAAAATTTTACCGAACCCATTGGCACTGAGCGAAGATATGACCATCTAAAGCTTCAGTTGTTGTTAAAAAAAGCGATCACAAGAGTGGTCGCTTTTTTATTTAGATTCATTCAGGCATGATTGCGCCTCTTTGAAAAAAGTGACCGTTAATCGGATCAAAATTAAAATAAATTGCGTGTTTTTTATCCGTTTAGATAAAATTAGCGCATAGAAAAATAACCTGAAAGCAAAATAAAGCGAGTTTTGTACAGAGATGCACGTTTTAAAACAGAGCCCACAATTGAATGTGACACTGCTGTTTACCTAAAAAAAGGCGAAACAGCAGGAATCTCAGTCAACTTGGGTGTGTGGATATCTTTTTAAGTCTATTTTGAATTTAAAAAATAGAAGTAAAATTTTGAATTCAAAAGTGAGTTTTAAATTTAAATTGAGCGTTTAAATTTAAAATGAATTTAAATGTTTTGATGTGGTTTGAATTTAAATTCAAAACAATAAATTTAAAGACCGCTGAATGAATTTGAGAGTTTGAATTTAAAAATATTGAGCTTGGGTTTTGAAGGTTGATTTTCTATATGTTGTTGATTGTTAGTGTTAAATAAAATTTGGGGATAAATGAATTTAAAACAAGATGATTGAATTTAAAGTGCTTGCTGAGTCAGAGATTGTTTTTGAATTCAAAAGTTGAGGTTTGTGGTGCTGTGGATAAGTGGTTTTAAATTTAAAAGATGGTTTTGAATTTAAACCAGAATGAATATTCATTTACGTTTTGATTCAGAAAAGTGAAATCGAAAGTGTTAAGGTAAAAAGCATAATTTAGAGATAAAGAATGATTAGGGATTTTATGCACCGTTTTGCTTTTCTTTTAGGTTCATTTTTTTTAGCGGCGACTCAGGCGAATGCTGAGCTCATTATTAATGGTCAAAAAGTTACAGGCAGTTCAAATGTCGCAACTTCCGATTATAGTCCTCAGAATTCATTTCAAAGCTGTATTGCCAATTTAAAAAGCCAAGCGATGGCGAATGGTGTGTCTGCGTCCACTTATGATCGCTACACGCAAAATTTAGCGCCTGATTATTCTGTGATTGAAAAATTAAATTACCAACCTGAATTTTCCACGCCGATTTGGGATTATTTGTCAGGATTGGTGGATGATGAGCGTGTTGCTGTGGGTCAGCAAAAATTGGCGAAGCATCGTGAAGTGTTGAATCGTGTTGCGGCAGTGTATGGTGTGCCTGCGGAGACCGTGGTTGCCGTGTGGGGCGTGGAAAGTAATTTTGGCGATATTTCAGGTAAATATCCATTATTACAAGCGCTAGGCACATTGAGTTGTGAAGGGCGCCGTCAAAGCTATTTCCGTGGAGAGTTTTTTGCCGCGATGCGCATTTTACGGCGTGGCGATTTAACTGAATCACAACTGAAAGGCTCGTGGGCAGGTGCGTTTGGCCATACCCAGTTTATGCCATCGACGTATGAAGAGTTAGCCGTTGATTTTGATGGCGATGGACGCCGTGATTTGGTGTCGAGTACCACAGATGCTTTGGCATCAACAGCCAATTTCCTCAAAAAACGCGGTTGGCAAACTGGGCAACCTTGGGGATTTGAAGTGAAAAATCCGCAAGCGATCTCTCTGAGTGGTGAAAGTCGTCGCAATAAGAAGTCCTTATCTTACTGGATGCAAAATGGTGTGGTACGCGCAGATGGCTCAGCGTTAATTCAAGGTAATTTATCCTCTAGCTCGCAAGCGGGGCTGATGGCACCCGCTGGTGAAAATGGTCCACTGTTTTTAGTGTTTAAAAACTTTGATGCAATCTATAGTTATAACGCAGCAGAAAGTTATGCATTAGCGATTGCGCATTTGTCAGACCGCTTACAAGGGCAAGGCGGGTTTAGTACAACTTGGCCAACCGATGATGCAGGCACCTCACGTTCTGAACGTCGTGAAATTCAGCACTTTTTACTGAATCGTGGCTATGATATTGGCGCGGTGGATGGTTTGATTGGTGATAAAACTCGTCAAGCGATTCGACAGGAGCAAATCCGTTTAGGTTTAAGTCCTACTGGACGAGCGGGACAGCAAATATTAAAAGCCTTTCGGCAGGAAAATGCCAAGTTGATGATGCGTTAACATTAACAGCAAAAAAATGTTGAGATAGATAAAAAGCCAGTCGGTTATTCACCAGACTGGCTTTTTTGATTTGCTCGGCTTGCGACTAAAAGGTCAGAAGCGCTTTGATGTTTAAACCGCGGTAATCGTCCCGAGAATACGGTCGCCCCGTGCACCTGTCACTGTCGGCAAATTGCCACTGAGTTGTTGGATAAAGCGCATGGCCAACCAAGCAAAGGCAGTCGCTTCCACCCAAGTTGGGGCTAAGCCAATCGCGGAGGTGGTTTGTACAGACCAATTGTGCTTACGTAAGCGCCAACGTAATTGTTCTAAAAGGTGTGAATTATAGGCACCACCACCACAGACGTAGACTTCACCGGTATCCATATCGGAGCGATAGATGGCTTTTTTAATGGCGCGCGTGGTGAGCTTCATTAAGGTGGCCTGAACATTTTCAGGACTATCTTCAAGCTCGTCATATTCAAGGTCATTGCGCCAGTCTGCAATTTGTTCATCTAGCCATTCGAGGTTGAAGTCTTCACGGCCGGTACTTTTCGGTGGTTCTTTGGAAAAATACTCATGTGATTGTAGGCGATCGAGTAGGCTACGAATCGGATGGCCATAAGCTGCCCAATTGCCATTTTCATCATAGGGCTGTCCAGTAAAGCGTTCACACCAAGCGTCCATTAAAATGTTGGCTGGGCCTGTATCAAAACCGTAGACCTGATCAGGTTGGCCTGCGGGCAACATGCTGACATTGGCGATGCCGCCTAGGTTTAAGATGACGCGATGAATACTTTCATGTTGAAACATATCTTGGTGAAAAGCAGGAACCAGCGGGGCACCTTGGCCACCTGCGGCCATATCACGACGTCGAAAATCTGAAATCACAGGAATTTGGGTGATTTCGGTGATGATGTTTGGGTCACCAATTTGCAGGGTAAAGCCATGCTCTGGGCGGTGGCGAATGGTTTGTCCATGTGAGCCAATCGCTTTGATTTGACTACGATCTAAATGACTTTGCTCAATCAGTTGATTGATGCCTTCGCCAATCATCTTTGCTAAAGCCACATCTGCCTTGCCCATACGGTCGATTTCGTTGTCACCGGGCAAGGTGAGTGCCATCAGTTCATCGCGTAAATCTGGGTCGAAAGAAAGAGTGAGGGTGGCGTGAAGCTGCAATGGATCAAAAGAAGCAGCAACAATATCAACACCATCCATGCTGGTGCCGGTCATTACCCCAATATAGATCGCTGTCATGATTATTCTAAAGCCTGCAATGTGCTGAAAAAGTGTTAGTATATCGCACAAATTGAATAACTGATGTGTTTGGGTTTTGTGATGTCAAATTTCCTGCCGGCTGAAGAACAACTTGCTCTCATTCAACGAGGCACGCATGAAATTATTTCTGAAGAAGATCTTCTGAAGAAATTAAAAGAAAATCGTCCTTTAAAAATTAAAGCGGGCTTTGACCCGACTGCGCCTGACTTGCACTTGGGGCATACGGTTTTAATTAATAAATTGAAAACTTTCCAAGACTTGGGTCATGACGTGACCTTCTTGATTGGGGACTACACCGCGATGATCGGTGACCCGACTGGAAAAAGTGCAACACGCCCACCATTGTCGCGTGAGCAAGTGCTTGAAAATGCAAAAACGTATCAAGAACAGGTGTTTAAAATTCTTGATCCAAATAAAACCAAAGTGCGTTTTAACTCTGAATGGTTTGCCGAAAAAACGGCTGCTGACTTGATTCAATTGGCCTCACAGCAAACGGTTGCACGTATGCTTGAGCGTGATGACTTCACCAAGCGTTATAACAACCATCAACCGATTGCAATTCATGAGTTTTTGTATCCATTGGTTCAAGGCTATGACTCGATTGCCCTTGAGGCGGATGTTGAATTAGGCGGTACAGACCAAACCTTTAACTTATTGATGGGGCGTACACTTCAAGGTCGTTATGATCAAGAAGCACAAGTCTGCATTACTGTACCAATCCTTGAAGGTTTAGACGGTGTGAACAAAATGTCTAAGTCTTTGGGTAACTATATTGGCGTATTTGATGCACCAGGCGCGATGTATCAAAAAGTCCTTTCGATGCCAGATGCATTAATTGAACGCTATTTCGATTTACTCAGCTTTAAATCCGTTGAAGACATTAAAGTCCTGCTAAACGAAATTGCTGAAGGGCGTAATCCACAAGAAGTGAAAAAGATTCTTGCGCTTGAGTTGGTAGAGCGTTTCCATGGTGCAGAAGCGGCAGAAAATGCACATAAAGGTGCAGGCAATCTGATTACTGAGGGTGAGTTACCCGAAGGAACACCTGAAGTGACAATTTCACGTGCAGAATTTGGTGGCGAGTTGTTTATTGCAACAATTCTTCGCGTAGCGGGCTTAAACCCAAATGCTGCAGCGGCAAAAGATGCCGTGGGTCGTGGTGCGGTCAAAGTCGATTGGAACGTGGTCGATATGAGTTTCTCTGTTAAAGAAAATGTCACTTTAATTATCCAGTCGGGTAAAAAAGCCATTGCGAAAGTCACTTTTACAGACTAAGTCAGTGCATATATATGCTTTAAGTTATTGATATAAAAGCAGGCTTCGGCCTGCTTTTTATTTTTTAATCTTTATAAAAAAATCAAATAAGTAAATTCAAAAAAAACCTTATAAAAACAATGCTTAATTTTTTCCAAAAATATTGCAATTTAAAATGAGTGTGTATAAGATTTCAACGTCTAGTTGATGTTTTTAACATCGCTAGAAGGGTCAATAAGAATAACTCTCCACAGTTTTCAAGTCTCTTCCCTAAGGGGCTTTTTAAGATAACTACAATAATGACATCTATGGATCAGATAACGATCTAACTCCGAGGAAGAGGTTTTGGGAGAGATCTCTTCCTTTTTTATTGGCAAAAATTTAGTTTTTAAAATCAGTTTCTCGCAGACAAATAACGAGTTGTCATAAAAGTTAGGTGCAACAGACTTTTCAATAAAGATGGTCATTACCTTACAGTATATAGCACAGCGTTTTCTACTTATATCCAGATGCTCTGTATCATTAAGCTTTATCGTGGCTGTTATTTCAGCTCTGTCTTGAATTATTTTGATTGAGATGTGCATAGAAGAGGGTTTTTCTATTTATGCGAATGAAATAAAAACAGACTAAACAACTAAGCACTCCATTCTTGTTAAATAATTAGGTGCCTTTGTAGCGATGTGGCAGTTTTTCAGCTTAGGCATGTATCAAATATAAAAGAACTACGTCTTTAGAAAGATGATTTATCAAAAATACAGGGATGAACGGAATACAGAGTGATTTTAAGTCTGAAAACAACGTTGCTAGAAGATTGGTAAGACTCTGCTGAAAGAAAAAATAAATGCTAAGGCTTAAATTTCAAGCTTAAAAGACTTTTAAAGATTGGAAATGAAATGCTCATGTTGAAAGAAATAAGAGAAAAAATGATAAATATGATCAAAAAATAGATGAAAAATACGATTTTTCTTAAGTTTTGTAGAAAAAACCAACGCCCGTTTCAAATAAGTGAATTTGGGGGTTGCAAAGCTTTAGAAATCCTCTAGAATGCACCCCATACCGACGAGATAGACGGAAACGAACGAAGCACGAAGTGCTGAGTTGTTAAGTATATTGAGTCCAGTTTCTAGCACTGACGAGGTGTTAGAAAGATCATTAAGAGATTATGAAGAACAACTTGTGTGGATTTTTACTGATTGATCGATCGAAAATATTTCATTGATTGAATGGTAAAAATTACTCGAAGTTTATTTGAGAAATATTTGTCAGAAAATTGATGAGCCAAGATTTGTAGCCATAAGCTACTAATGATTTTTAACTGAAGAGTTTGATCATGGCTCAGATTGAACGCTG
>NZ_MVOM01000066.1:0-14127 GCF_002018895.1 Acinetobacter sp. MF4640
AGAATCAGACCAATGCCATTGGAGCAATCCATAAAGGGTATTTATTTTCAGTCGGTTTATTTGACTGCAAAATCAATTCAGATGTTTTTCATTTTTGGATTGAGCAATTCCTCATACCAGCATTACCAGAAAATAGTGTAGTGGTTATGGATAATGCAGCATTTCATAAAAGAGCAGATATTCAGGAGTTATTGGAACAACAAGGGCATAAAATTCTTTGGCTCCCTACATACAGCCCTGATTTAAATCCTATAGAACAGATGTGGGCATGGGTTAAACGTAAGCGTAAAGAATGGTTGATCGATTCAGTCGATGAGTTATTTCAAGTTTTTTTCGAATCCTGTATGAATAATAAAGTAGTTTGACTATACTGCAAGCGAAGCGCGTAGCTTAAAAAAGCATGGCTTGATTGAAGAATATATTGAAATTAATAAAAAGCCTGATCACGAAGATCAGGCTTTTTATTTTGTATATAGCATTACTTTTGCATTGCTACCTTATTTTGGCAACACTTCAATCAGTTCCACATCAAAAATCAAGGTGCTATTTGGTTCAATCACATCGCCTGAACCAATTTGGCCATAGCCCAGTTTAGAGGGAATAAAGAAGCGATATTTTGCGCCTTCTTTCATTAGCTGTAAGCCCTCAGTCCAACCTTGAATCACTTGGCTGACTTGAAACTCCGCAGGCTGTTGGCGTGCAATCGAACTGTCAAAAACAGTTTGATCAATCAGACGCCCTTCATAGTGAACTTTGACTTTGCTGTTGGCCTTAGGTGACTTGCCTTGGCCTTGTTGTAAAACCATATATTGTAGGCCTGAAGCCGTAGTTTTCACCTCGGGTTTTTTCGCATTTTCAGCCAAAAAGGCTGCACCAATTTTGGCATTTTTATCAGCCAGTTGTTTAACTTCTAATAACTGTTTTGCCTCGGCTTGGCGTTTATATTGGGTGAGTACACGCGCCATGTCTTCATCGCTTAATGACGCAGCTTGGCCTTTAGATGCTTCACGTAACCCTTGCACAAAAGCATCGAGATCTAAATCTTGAATTGACTCGGCATTGCTACGCCCCATGAGATAGCCAAAGCTATAACCGACTTGTTGGTTGATGCTGCTTTTATTATTAATCGGTGCTGCAAAAACAGGTGTAGAAAGTAACAAGCCACAGAGTAATGTTGTTTGAATTTTCATATCGTATTCTCAATAAAAAGAGGAGAGCAAAAGCTCTCCTTTGATTGACTTGTCTTATTTTACTTTGATCAGTTCAACATCAAAAATAAGCGTGCTGTTAGCTGGGATCATGCCAGGTACACCTTGTGGGCCGTAACCTAAGTTCGAAGGAATGTAGAGTGTCGCTTTCCCACCTTCTTTCATGAGTTGTAGACCTTCCGTCCACCCTGGAATCACTTGGTTTAAAGGGAACTCAATCGGCTCACCACGTTCAAGTGAACTATCAAAGACTTTACCATCGACCAGTTGGCCTTTGTAATGCACGGTCACGACAGAGCTGGCAGTGGGTTGCTTGCCTGTGCCTTCTTGCGTAATTTTGTACTGTAAGCCTGACGCTGTGGTTTTCACCCCAGGTTTTTTCGCATTTTCAGTTAAGAAGCTGTCACTGGTTGTTTGTGCTTGCTTCGCATCATTGGCCTGTTTTTGCTGCATTTCTTGTTGGAACTGCTCATAGGCCTGTTTTAATTCTTCTTCGCTATAGGCGGGTTGGCTACGGGCATGACCTGCACGGACACCGGTTACAAAACTGTTAATATCGAGTTCTGGTGGAGTTTGATGAGCAACCTCATAACCCAGTGCATAGCTAATTTTTTCTACGGCAGATGCATTTTTTGAAACTTGGGCTTCGGCTGAAGCTGGGTGTTGAGATGCATAATAAACGGGAACAAGTGCAGCACCGCCTAGAATAACAGCTACAGCAATGGGTAAGGCTTTACTCATGTGAAATTTTTCCTAATTCTATTACATTCAGAAAGTTTTTTAGCATCTTAGCAGACTTCATGAATGACGTGTTTTGTACCACCAGTACATTTTCAAATTAATATATGCCGAAGTCCTTAAAAAAACTATAAGGATTTGAATATATAAACGTTTGTCATACAAAATAAAAAGCCAGAAATCAAGTTCTGGCTTTTTATCGGTTAGAGAATGTATTTAGTCTGATTCTTTATTCGCTTTATAGGCATAAGCATAGTTATAGCCATAGCCATAGCCTGCACTTGAACGCTGAATATCGTTCAGGATAAAGCCATTCACTTTCACGCCGGCTTGTTCGAAGCGATTCAGGGTCAATTCAAGCTCCTTCATTTGTGTTTTCGCATAACGGGCAATCACTAAGTTAACGCCTGTGTATTGAGAAATAATAATACCATCCGTTACAGCTAAGACTGGTGGGGTATCAATAATCACATGATCAAACTTCTCTGACATTTGCTCTAATAGATTTTTGAACTGGTTAGAGCTTAGTAATTCAGAAGGATTGGCAGGACTTTTCCCGCGAGAAATTACACTTAAACCTGGCACTTCTGTAGGACGAATAACCGTGTCTAAACTTTGTTGACCATTGAGTAACTCTGTTAAGCCAGGTTGTGTGTCGAGATTAAAATACTTGTGTAAATAACCACGACGTAAGTCTGCGTCTATGATTAATACGCGTTTGTCACTTTGTGCCAAAATTGTGGCTAAGTTGGTTGAGATAAAGGATTTACCAACTTCAGGTGCTGGACCTGAAATCGTAATCAGATTATTTCGGGCAGAGCTTAGCGCGAAATGGATGGCTGTACGCATGCTTCTTAAGCTTTCAATAGCAATATCATCACTATTTTTAACAGCCAGAATAGGAATATTCTTTTTCTTCTTTAAAATATTAATGCGGCTTTCTTGTACAGGCGAACGTGGAACCGTTGCATACACGGGAAGATCCAATTCATTTTCAATTTGTGTGGAGTCTTTGATCCCTGAACGCATCATATTACGTAATAATGCCAAGAGTGTACCGAGGAAACCACCTAAGAAAATAGAGAGAATTAAAATCTGTAGCTTCTTCGGTGCAATCGGCTCAATTGGTTCCACAGCTGTATCGACAATACGAACATTTCCAATCTCGCCCGCTTTAGCAATACGTAGTTGCTGATATGAGTTCAATAACGCTGTATAAAGTTGTTGTTTAACTTCAACTTCACGGTAAAGCTGTAAATAACGACGTTGTAAATCTGGCAGTTCTTTTAATGTCGCATTTAACTCCCCAATCTTTTTATCGATTGCTCCTAGTTGTGCATTCATTTGCTGCATGACTGGATGCTCAGCAGTATATTTGGCCGAAGCCTCTGCAACTTTTTGTTCAAGTTCTGCTTTTTGAGTTTCTAAGGTTACACTTTGCGTTAAATACAACTCAGATTCTTTAGTGACATCTACGGTGTTGTATTGTTGCCGAAATTTGTTGAATTCACGCTCTGCTACATCAAGTTGTTGTTTCAGCTCTGGTAGTTGTTCATCTAAGAATTTAAGTGTTTGCGCTGTTTCAGCTGAACGACGTTCAATGTTTTGTTGGCTATAAGAAACCAGAATAGCATTGAGTACTTGGGTAATATGAGTTTTGTCTGTACCTTGATAATTGAGCCCAAGAATACCTGTTAACTTTCCTTTTTCTGCGACTGAATAATTTGCCAAGATACTATTGACTGCGGCAGGTAGTGATTGTTTTTCAAGTAAATAAACGTCTTTTAGTTGATCTTGTGTATAAATAGAAATATTCCACAAGCCATCGGCAGTTCGTAAGGTATTCGCTTGGTTTGTTTTGCCTGTTAAAATGACTTGTTCAGTTTGTGTATTCGTTAAACTAAACTGGCCATCTTTAAAGCGAAGTTCAAGGTTTTTATCACGAAAGTTTGATGGAACATTAAACTGACGGATGTCAAAAGCTTTTTCATCATCTTTAAACAGAACGGATTTCGGCTGGTACTCTGTTTGATAATGGTGTGGAGATAATAGACGATCAGTAAATGAATTTTCCGTGCCCGAAATTTTAAGATCTAAATTCAAATGTTGAATGACATTGCCTAAAACTAAACGCGATTTTAAAATTTCGATTTCTGCTTGAGCGGGTTGTTTTTGCTCAACCATGCTCGAGAGATCACCTAATAGAGCTGCGGAAGCGCCTTTATTTTCTTCTACTTGTACCAAGGCGTCCACCGAATAGGTATCTGGAGTTGCTCTTAAGTATAGTAGGGCACAAATTAGACTCAAAAGGATACACAGCGCAATTAACTTCCATTGTGCGATCAATGAGAAAAATAATTCTTTTAAATCAATAGTATCTTCTGTATTTGTAGTTTGGCTCATAATCGTACATCAAAGTTAAATATGTTTAGTCCAATCTGCTACACAGGCTTGTATAAGCAGGGAAGTTTCATCAAAAAAAGCTTGATCATGTTGATAGGGGTCAGGAATATTCTTTCCTTGCCAATGACCTAAGCGAAACGTTTTCCCTTTTGCAAATGGCCATGTTTGCTCAATATGTTTCTGTTGATTTTGGCTCATGACTAAAATCAAATCAGCTTGCTTAATCAGTTCAGCATTAAGTTTCCTTGCAATATGAGAACTCATGTCAATCCCTATACGTTGCATGCAAAGCTTTGCTTTGTCATCAGCCGCATATCCAATCATGCCAGAAATGCCTGCAGAGTGAATTGTGAGCTGTGGATGGTTTTGTTTGAGTAGGTACTCTGCCATAGGGCTACGACAGATATTACCTATACAAACGACCAAAATATTTTTGAATTGCATTATTGTCCCATGCGATCAATATTATAAATAACATTTGAGAATGGAATGACTTGGTTGATAACACGTTGCCAGCGCGTTAAACCTGAGGCATCGATATACACAATATCATTGCTTTGCATTTGAAATTTATTTGCCAGTCCAAAATCACCAATACTGGTTAAATCTAGGTGATAGACATCAGTGATTCCTACATCACGATGACTACGAACCACATAAATTTTGCTTCGACTGCCTGAAAGTGGATTCAAGCCGAGGCTTTCCCCAATGACATCACTTAAGCTAATACCCTGATCTCGCATCGGGATCGGCTTGTTTTGTCCCGACTCACCCATTACATAAATTTTCTGATTTTCTTTTGAGTTTACATAAAGTGTATCGTTAGGCTGAATCAATAAATTGTGTAGTGAATACCCCGCCTTTTCAAGCGAAATGCTATTGAGATTATAAGTTTTACCTTGGCGGACAAGTGTAATAGAGGTGTTATCTCCTAACTGAGTATTGATACCGCCAGCTAAACCTAATGCAGTATAAACACTGGTGGGTTGGTCAGTTAAAGTAAACTGTCCACCTTTCATGACACTGCCTTGTACAGAGTAGCGTTGTCCTTGATACGATAGAACACGAGCAATGACGTCGGGAGTTTTTAAATACCGTGAAAGCTGGCTACGTAATTCTTGGTTCACTTGTGTTAAAGACTTTCCTGCGGCTTTGTAGCGACCAATAATAGGAAATTGGATATAACCACTTTGATCAATTTGATAGCCATTGGACTTGATAGCTTCTTCATTACTGATGGTATTTGTAGGAGGAGTAATTTCTGGATATGCCCAGAGGTAAATCGAGAGAATATCTCCAGCACTGAGCTTGTAATTTTTTTGAGGAATGTTGAACAAATGAGCAAAATATTCTTGATTGTATTGTGCAAGTTGGACAGCTGGTAATGATGTTTGGGTAAGCTTTACAACATTGACGTGTGTGCCTAAATCCGTTTGGTAAATCCCTTCCTCTGGTAAATCATAAGTTTGTAGCCCGGATGTAAGAGCACATCCAGTAGATGTCATAATAACGGACAGTAAAATTATAGATTTAAAATGTCGCACAAAAATTCCCATTTTAGATTTTTTAAAATCGTTTCAATTAAACAGCATTTTACCGAAGTTCGCTTTGGGGTATATAACAAATTGTAATCAATTTTATAGTAAAGGTTCTTCTCGGCCTATCAATGTTATACATTTTGTGAAATTTATCGTACTAAGATAGGCAATACATTGCTAAATCGTACTGAAAAATGGAAAAATGAAAGACCATGCTTAGTGTTTGGTAAAAAATCATAACAGAAAATTCATGTTTTTCTGGTAGTATTCCCGCCGAAAGATATATTCGTTGAAGAATTATTCAGTAATTATCGCTTTGATTTGAACTGGTAGCTAAATATTTTGATTTAAAGAATATTTGCCTAGCAATTTAATTTTTTATTTAGTTCAAAGCGAATTCTAGTTGCACAAGATTGTTAAGGTTTACTATTTAAATTTCTAAAAATCTACTTTCAAGTTATAAGGAAACAATAAGGTGAAAAAAGTATTGCTAGTATTTGGTACGCGTCCAGAAGCGATCAAAATGGCACCTTTGGTATTGAAATTAAAAGAAAATAATAAAGACTTTGAAACAAAGGTATGTGTGACAGGTCAGCATCGTCAGATGTTAGATCAAGTCTTAAGCTTATTTCAGCTTACACCTGATTATGATTTAAATTTAATGAAACCTGGGCAAACGTTGTCTGATGTCACAATTGGCGTTTTAAAAGGGTTAGAGCAAGTATTTGGAGAATGGCTTCCCGATGTCGTTTTGGTGCATGGTGATACGGCTACGACCTTTGCTGCTTCATTGGCAGCGTATTATCACAAAATAAAAGTAGGTCATGTCGAAGCGGGTTTACGAACAGGTGATTTGTATTCACCTTGGCCTGAAGAAGCCAATCGAAAATTAACGGGTGTACTTGCTAATTATCATTTTGCACCGACCCAATCATCGTATGAAAATTTAATTAAAGAAAATGTGAATCCTGCAAATATTATCGTGACAGGAAACACGGTGATTGATGCTTTGCTGCAAGTCAAACAGAAGGTTGAACAAGACCAGGCATTGGTCACTCAATTTCAGCAAGAGTTTTCATTTCTTGATACAGATAAAAAACTGATCTTAGTCACAGGACATCGTCGTGAGAATTTTGGGCAAGGCTTTTTAAATATTTGTACATCTTTAGCAAATTTAGCTAAAAAATATCCTGAGATCCAAATTGTTTATCCTGTGCATTTAAATCCGAATGTACAACAACCTGTTAACGAGCTGTTAGCGGGTATCGCTAATATTCATCTGATTGCTCCGCAAGACTATTTGCCTTTTGTGTATTTGATGAATCGTAGTTATCTGATTCTGACTGATTCAGGTGGTATTCAAGAAGAAGCACCATCACTGGGTAAGCCAGTTCTGGTCATGCGAGATACCACTGAAAGACCTGAAGCGGTTCATGCAGGAACGGTACGTTTAGTGGGTACAGATACAGAAACCATTGAGCGTTCAGTCATAGAGTTGCTTGAAAATCCAAATGTATATGCTGAGATGGCAGAAGCCCATAATCCGTACGGAGATGGTAATTCATGTCAGCAAATTATTGATTTTCTTAAAACAAACTAAGCCGAAATTTCCATTTATTTTGATTTAAAAGTATAAGAGTATGAGCAATTCATTCAAGCATATCTGCGTTATAGGGTTAGGTTATATTGGTTTACCCACAGCTGCGACATTTGCTGCACATGGGGTAAAAGTTACTGGTGTTGATGTGAATCAACACGCGGTAGATATGATTAATCAAGGTAAAGTTCATATTGTTGAGCCTGATTTAGATGCTTTAGTTCGTGACGTCGTTGCTCAGGGTAAATTGTCTGCTCAATTGGCGCCGACTGAAGCAGATGCTTATATTGTTGCAGTTCCGACACCTTTTAAAGATGATTATCAGCCAGATCTCAAATATATTGAATCTGCTGCTAAGGCTTTAGCACCTTTTTTAAAGCCAGGTAATTTGGTTATTTTAGAGTCGACATCACCTGTGGAAGCGACTGAACAAATGTCGGCTTGGTTAAGTGAAGCACGTCCAGATTTAAGCTTCCCGCAACAAAAGGGTGAAGAGGCTGATATTTTAGTCGCGCACTGCCCAGAACGTGTGTTGCCAGGTAAAGTTTTACAAGAATTGATCAGTAATGACCGTATTATTGGTGGAATGACACCACGTTGTTCAAAAGCAGCATGTGATTTATACAAAATCTTTGTAAAAGGCGCATGTATTGAAACCAATGCTCGTACCGCAGAAATGTGTAAGTTGACAGAGAACTCATTCCGTGACGTCAATATTGCTTTTGCAAATGAGCTTTCAGTTATTTGTGACAAGCTAGATATCAATGTATGGGAGTTGATTTCACTGGCGAACCGTCACCCGCGCGTCAATATTTTACAGCCAGGACCTGGGGTCGGCGGTCACTGTATTGCGGTTGATCCTTGGTTTATTGTGGCAAAGACACCAGAACAAGCACGCTTGATTCGTACTGCACGTGAAGTGAATGATGCCAAACCTGAATGGGTTATTGATCAGGTTAAAATTAAAATAGCGGATTTCTTACAAGCAAATCCAAATAAAACGATTCAAGATGTAACGATTGCTTGCTATGGCTTGGCCTTTAAACCAGATATTGATGATCTACGTGAAAGCCCTGCATTAGAAATAACTAAGAGCTTAGCAGAACAAGGGTTAAATATTTTTGCTATTGAACCAAACATTGATACATTGCCAGAAAATGTCTTGAAAAATGTACGGTTAATTTCATTGGAAGAGAGCAATATAGCAAATATCCATGTAATTTTAGTAAAACATCGTCATTTTGAAAACATTAAAAATAATTTTGACTTAAATATGCTTGTGGATAGCTGCGGTCTTTTAAAATGAGCTCAATGCATAAAAATAATGAAATGCTTTTGTATGTCCTAATTGGGACATACTTTAGTTTCGCTCTAGCGTTGGCAAATTTCTCGCCAATAAGCGAGTTTTTTGAATTATTTAGATGGGTATTCTTTTTTGCTTATATGTTTATAAGTTTCTATTTTTTTAAATTTAAAGCCTTTATAAAGATTGGGTTGTCTTTTATTTTTTATTTTTTATTTTTATTAATATTAATACTTTCTACTATTTTGTTCAGTGGATTAAGTTTTGAATCAATCTCATCTTTATTTCCATTTGTCTTGATATTGATTTTACCTTTTTTACCTTATCCAGTTCAATATGGAAGTAGGGCTGATTTTTTTATATTTGCATATAAAAAATTCTCTGTATTATTTTTAATATCTATTATTCCATTTTTGTTAATACCAGATTCTTATATTATGGGGCGATTTGCTGCATGGACAAAAAATACCAATATTGTCGCTGGATTTGCGATGCTTTCATACAGCATTTTCTTTATTTCATATTTAAAGAGTAAAAGTAAATATGATTTGTTTGGGGTGGTTGCATACCTATTAATAGTGTTTTTAACACAATCAAGAGGTGCACTATTAGCTATTGGAATTATAACAGCGATAATGCTTTTAAAAAACTATAATAAAAAAATATTCTTTCGAGTAGGGTTTATTATTTTTGTACTTGGTGGAGTGGTTTTTTCTAATATCCAAGTGAGAGAAATTGGAAATAATGACACTAATAATTCAATTTTCACAGTTCGAGAGTTTGAGTTGGGAGCAAGACAAGAAATTATGGATAGACAGTTGGATGCATTTATATATAGCCCATTAATAGGAGTGGGTGCATTAACTGAGGAGAATAACCCCTATTCTAGATATCCAGCAGAAGCTTCTTATACAGATTTATTATCAATGGTTGGTCTGTTTGGTATGCTTTTTTATATTTTGGCTATAATATCGAGATTGAGAAGTTTTAATAATAATGATTTTATTTTATTGTCAATATTAATATTGAGTTCAGGAGAGGGTTACTTGACGGGTGTAGGTAGTGTTATTTCTATAATTGCTTATACGATTTTACTTTCGGAAAGATAGTTATGATTAAAAAAATCATTAATCTAGGAGGGCTTAATACATTAAGTCAGGGTTTTTATCGTTTATCCGTATTGCTGATCTATATGTTTTCAACGTCCAGTAATATGAAAGATTTTGCTGTTGATTCTACATTAATTACATTTTTAGCTGTTTTTCAATCTTTGGGTGTTGCTGGTCTATCTTTAGCAGCAAATACTTATATTCCAAAATTTAAAGAAAAAGAAAATGTATATGCAAAAGCTATTATCAGTATTTCATTTGTTTTAGCATTAGTTATTTCATTTGCATTTTTGTTTTCTATTAACCCTCTTTTAGATAAGGTGTTGGGAAGTATTGGAGGTGTTGGTGTTAATTATCAATTTTTAGCT
Source organism: Acinetobacter sp. MF4640 (assembly GCF_002018895.1). Classification (NCBI taxonomy): domain Bacteria; kingdom Pseudomonadati; phylum Pseudomonadota; class Gammaproteobacteria; order Moraxellales; family Moraxellaceae; genus Acinetobacter; species Acinetobacter sp. MF4640. Next base: position 10,265 of record NZ_MVOM01000066.1, read on the forward strand.
CTTTTTATTTTTCTTTTGTGTCTTAGTGGTGTTTTTAAAGGTTTTTATTACGCCAAAGAAAAAATTAATTATTTGGTTGTTACTTCTTTTTTTTCAGCACTCTCTCTGTTGAGTGGTTATTTTTTATTTGATCTTAATCTGTTAAATAGTTATTTGATCTCCATATTTTTTGAATTTATATTTCTAACATTATTTTTGCTTAAGATACTAGATATTCAAGCTATATTTAAGGTGAAAGCATCCAGCCTTTACTATAAGGAATTATTTGGTTTTATTGTACCAGCATCAGCTAGTGGTATGGTTTTAATGCCTGTGAATATGGTGGTTCTGTATATTTTAGGATTTTTGAATTCAGTTGTTGTTATTAGTGTGTTTAACTACGGAATGCAAATCAGGAATTTAATAATTTTTATTCCTTCAGTATTAGGATCTATTTTTTTAAAAATATTATCAGAAAGTAATTCTAGAAAGAATTTCTTTTATATGTTGCTAATTAATTTTTTGATTTCTGTGGGTGCATCTTTGTTTTTAATTTTGATGAAATTTTTAGGTTTTTCATATATAGATTTAATTGGTTTAAATGATCTTATTATTCTGTGTCTGGGAAGTGTACTTTTTTCAATAAATTCAGTGATCGGAAACAAAATAATCTCACTACTAAAGACAAAAGTAGGTTTTTATTTTAACGTAATCTGGGCTGTAAGTTTTATCTTATTTACATATTTATCCATTGTTGTTAATTTAATGTCCCCATTTCTTGGTCTGTTGTGTGCTTATATTGTTCTAGCAATTATTCAGTTTTTGTATGTAAGGAAGTATTTGGATGAGTAAAAATAAAATTTTAATTTTTATTGGTTCGTGTGGTAAATCTTGGCCATATAATACTACACCTATACAGCGGGCTTTAGTATTGAAAAGTTTCTTTGATCGGGTGCTGTTCATTGATAAGGAAGATTCTCTTTCAATCTTTCTCAATGATAACTCTGAATATATAAAAGTAGATTCCTTTAAAGAGCTTGATGCAATTTTTCCTAAGTATGTTTCTGATGGTAGTGATTTAACAGTCATTCATGGACCTAGTTGGCCTATAAGCAAAGAGGTTTTAAATTTAAGAAAAAAATATAATTTTAAATGGATTGTAGACTTGTATGATCATGAAAATTTGACATCAAATATTCATTTATTCAAAAAAAATTATGCGAAGTTTATTTATCATAGGTTTTTCGAAAGAAATATAGTTAAGGCAATTAAAAGCTCAGATATCTTAATATCAGCTATTTATGAAACTAGATTCTTATCACATGTGAATAGAGTTAAGTGTATCAATGGTGTTGCATTCTCTGAAATTAAAAAAATTTCAAATAATAAGGAAGTAGCTTTCGAGCAAGAGTTTCTTCATTTGGGATATGTTGGTGTGCTTTCATTTGAAAGATCCTTTCTGATTTTGAAAATAGTAAAAGAGTTATTTGAAAATAATAACATCAAAGTGAAATTTCATTTAATTGGTGACTTTGACGATAATTTTAAAAATGAGATAGAAAAATATAATAATGATCTTATTAAAAGTTGTTTTTATGGTTTTGTTGATTGGACAAGAGCGATTAATATAATGAATAGTGTGGATGTATGTATGTATACATTCCCTATTGCACATAGAGAGGAACTTGACTGTGTTTATCCTATTAAAATTGGTGAGTATCTAGCATTAGGAAAGCATATTTTAAGTGTAGACTCAAATGGCTTGCGAGATATCTTGGATTTGATTGATAAGAATGGAGATATAACTTTAATTGATGAAAATGATATGAATCTTTGGGTTTCTGAGATTCATCAAAAGGCAGAGTTAAAAGAAAATATGACTGAAATAACGAGCCTAATCAATAAAGACTTGGCTAGAGATCTGTTAGATTGGGATAAATTACATAAAGTAATCGTTGAGAATTTAAGCCGATGAAATCATATTTGCTGAAAATTTTCCTTATATTTTTTAAAATATTACCAGATACACGGCTATATACGCTTAAAAATAGTTTATTACGATTATTAGGTTTTAACATTCATCAAAGTGCTCGTTTAGTATCATCTGTTAAAATTAGTGGGATTTGTGAATTAGAAGTTGGAAAGGACACGTTTATTGGACATGATGTTGCCTTCTATGGGAATGGGACGTTTATTCTTGGAGATAATGTAGATATCGCTCCCCAAGTAAAACTATTAACTGGTTCTCATAAAATAGACCAACTACCAAAGCGTGCAGCTGGTACTGGTTATAATAGCTATATAAAAATTGGTAACGGAACTTGGGTTGGTGCAGGAAGTATAATTCTTCCAGGCATCACAATAGGTGATGGTTCAATTATTGCTGCTGGTAGTGTAGTTAATACAGATGTAGAACCTTTCTCTCTTTATGCTGGAAATCCTGCAAGACTTAAGAAGAAATTAATTTGAGAATATTATGATTATTAACTTCTGGCAAAATGTACTCAGTATTCATCAGCTTCCCTTCTTGGAAGAAATCTGTCTTAATAAAAATATTAAAGTAAATCTTATAGTATGTGAGCTCAGTAATAGCGAACGAAAAAAAATGGGATGGGAAGCTGAGATACCCTCTTCTATAAATTTAAAATATATTGGTGATATTAATATACCAGATTGTATTGCTAACTCTGATGTTAATGTATTTAGTGGTTTTTTTGCTTATAAAGACTTAAATGAAGCTTTCTCTATCTGCAGGAAGAAAGATAAGAAAATTTTTATTTATTCTGAGGGCAAAGATGATATCGGTTTTCGCGGTTTTTTAAGAATATTTAGAGATTTTTTGCGATGGAAGTTTATTTCGAATTCTAAAATTAAATTTTTAGCTATAGGTGATAAAGGTAAAAAATGGTTCTTGAGAATTGGTGTGCCAAGTAGCCAAATAATTAAATTTGGCTACTTTACAAAAGATAATTCTAAGGAATCTATTCTAGAAAAGCCATTTAATGGAAGAATGATTTTTATTGGTAGACTTCTTCCATCAAAAGGAATTATCGAACTGCTAACTGCTTTTAACGATTATAGATTGAAAGATTTTACTTTGGATATTTATGGAAATGGTATTTTAGAGGAGGATATTAACTCTTTCATAAATATTAATAATCTAAGCGATCGAATAAGACGATATGATTTTGTTACAAATAAGATCATGAGAGGAAAGCTGTTAGAGTATGATGTTTTGATGTTGGCTAACGTTGGTGATGAAGGTTGGGGGGCTGTTGTAAATGAGGCACTACAGTCAGGTTTGAAAGTTATATGCTCAACAAAAACTGGAGCATCTTGTTTAATAGCTGCTTCTGGTGCTGGTTTTGTTTTAACGACAGTAAATAACGAAAGTTTAATAAATGCAGTTTTGCAAGTTGAATCCTTGGGTAAGAGTAGAAAAGAAATTTTTGATTGGTCTGAAAGAAACATAAGTCCCAAAGTTGCAGCAGATAAATTTATTGCAATCATTAATGGTATCGATGATAGGTTTGAGTGGTAATGAAAAAAATTATTGTTAATGCTTCTGGTGCAAAGGTGGGCGGAGCTAGAACAATTGTAGAAACTTTTATTCAATGGGTCGAGTTGAATGATTTTAATAATAAATACATTTTTATCGTAGGATTTGATGTTGAAAGTGAATCTGAGAATATTGAGATTATTAAACTAAGAACCAATGGATTATTCTCAGTTTTTTTTGCAGTTTTTGGCATTCTTTATTATTCAATCATTTATAGAACAAATATTATTTTTTCATTTATGAACTTAAATATTTGCCTTCCTTTTTTTAATAGAATCACTTATTTTCATCAGGCAAAATTTTTCGAAGAAAATAACTTTAGATT
>NZ_MVOM01000067.1:0-13172 GCF_002018895.1 Acinetobacter sp. MF4640
CTGATTTCTTTTTGAGTGATTCTGCTTTTTCTAAAACCTCTACCATTTCAGTAAAAACATGTCGAGGTACGCCAACCAAGCGTTTGAATTCAGAATCTGAAAAACGATTTAATTTCTGATATCTCATGAAATTTATATTGAGGTGGTTTTTACTTTCGCAAGAGGTCTAATAAATAAGGTGATTTTATGAATAGTAAATAAAGGACTTTACTTACTATTTAAAAATCACCTTTTATTTTCTCTATAAATAATTCTAACTGTTATCGGCCAATTGGTTTGCAGGAGGAAGGTTGTTCACCATGATGCCTTCTTGCTCCGTAAACTCATCTTTATTGCCCTCAGTGCGTGCAATCACGGCCGTTGCAATACTATTTCCAATCACATTGGTTGCCGTACGGCCCATATCTAAAAACTGATCAATCGCCAAAATTAATAGAATACCAGCTTCAGGAAGCTTGAACATAGCCAGTGTGGAGGCAATCACCACAATGGATGCTCGTGAAACACCTGCAATCCCTTTACTCGTAATCATGAGGGTAAAGAGTATGAGCGCTTGCTGGGAAAAACTTAAATCAATGTTATAGGCTTGTGCAATAAATAACACGGCAAATGCCATATACATCATCGAGCCGTCGAGGTTGAAAGAATAACCTAAAGGGAGAACGAAACTGGTAATGCGTTTAGGCACACCGAATTTATCCAAAGCTTCCATGGTTTTTGGATAAGCCGATTCGCTACTTGCGGTCGCAAATGCCAACATGGTGGGTTCACGCACGATTCGCATCAATCTAAAAATATCTTTTTTCAAGAAGATATAGCCGAAAGCAATCAGGAGAGTCCAAAGCACCAGTAATCCGACATAGAACTGTCCAATGAAAATACTATAATCGATAATCAGCTTAGGGCCTTGGATAGTAATAGCGGAAGCAATGGCTGCAAAAACGGCGATAGGGGCAAATGCCATGACATAATCTGTAATTCGGAACATTACCTTGCAGAGTTCATCAATAATTTTACCAATGACGGTCACTTCACTTTGATGTTGCACATAGGCAAGTGCAGAACCAAAGAAAATTGAGAAAACCAAAATCTGTAATATCTCATTATTGGCCATGGCTTCAGCAAAACTACGCGGGAAAATATGCGTAATGAAGCTTTCTAAGCTCAAACTTGTCGCACTGACACCGATATCAACCGCTGTTTGAGGAACGGTGAGATTCATTCCAGCGCCGGGCTGGAATAAAATGGCTAAGCCCATGCCCAGTAAAAGTGAAATAAATGATGCACCAATGAACCAACTCATGGCTTTTAAGGTAATTGATCCCAGAGATGAGGATTTTCCCATCGAGAGCAGACCAGAAACGATTGTTGCAAACACTAAGGGTGCAATAATCATTTTAATTAATCTTAAGAATACATCGGTCACAATTTTAAAATAGGCTGCAAGTTCTGTGGTTTGTGCAGTCGTTAAAGTGCTATGAAAAGCCCAACCAATCAGTATTCCTGAGATCATGGCAATCAGAATATATTTCAGTAGTTTCTTCTGCTTCATACTTATCGTTCCTTCTTTAATCTTCTTTTCATCAACTTTTGGCCTGATGTAGCAAGGCATTGATGACATTCCATGTTGATCAATTTATAGAGGCATTGCTTTAGGTATTGAGTGCTAAATCATCGATTGGGGATTTAACTGTGGCAAGTGTTACTTTTTTTAAAAAAACGACAATGCAATTTTTAATTCAGTTATGCAAAAAATGCATTAGATGATTCTTTAGTTTTATTTGATATAGGTGAGCTGTTTTTAATATAACGACCGAATGTTTGTTTTTTTAATTCTGATTGGTGATAGGAAAGATATTAAATTTCTTGATTCTGTGAGGAAGAGCCAAGGTCTGAAAGCGAAGCCAAAGTTAATCAATACAAGAACTCAAGACCAAGCTTTCGCTCATCATTTTCCCTGCGGACAAAACCATTGAATTGCCCGTTTTATCTAATCTTTTAATCATCAGATCATGACTTTAAGTTACTGATATAAATAGATAATTAAAATAGAGAGTTAGCGTGCTGATGGCGTTGATTTAGCAATATCATGACTTTTCACAGCTCACGCACAAGGGCTTGATGTTTTCATTCTTTCCTTTCGTACATCCACAAAAAATTATCCACGCACAATTCATTGTTAAAGCGACAGAATTTCTAAACATGAATTTAGTTCACTTTGGTGTGAGATTAAATCATTTTTATTCATGTGATCATTCAGGTATAAATTAAACCACGCTCTTAACGATAGATCATATTCATCGTTGCTTCTTAGCCTGATGCTCAGAAAAATCTGAGAAGGTTGGAAAGACGATTTGCTAGAAAGATCCAAAAAGAAAATTGGACCCTCTAGAAAGAGCATGAAAGAAATTCAGTTTTATCGCAGAAATATAGGGTAACAGATCGCCATGAGTACAGAGTTTGCATGTTCAATTAAACGCATTCGTTTTGATGAAAACTATCAACCAGCAGATAACACACGTCTAACGACGAACTTTGCTAACTTGGCGCGTGGTGAAAGCCGTGAGCAGAATCTACGTAATACACTTCGTATGATCAATAATCGTTTCAATGCCTTAGCACAAACAGATAACCCGAATGGTGATCGTTATTCGCTTGAAATCGATATTATTTCTGCAAATTTAGACATTGAAGGGAATGGTCAAACTTTCCCAATTATTGAAATGCTGAAAAGCACGATTAATGATCACCACACCCATCAACGTATTGAAGGCATGATTGGCAATAGCTTCTCATCTTATGTACGTGATTACGATTTTAGCGTGGTGCTGAAAGAACATAATAAAGAGAATTCGACGTCGTATGCACCTGAAGGTTTTGGTGATCTACATGGCAAACTGTATCAATACTTGGTGAACTCAGAGACTTTTAAAGCAGAGTTTAATCAACAGCCTGTGATTTGTTTGAGTGTTTCAACAGCGAAGAAGTATCACCGTACTGCCAATGAGCATCCTGTTTTAGGCGTTGAGTATAAACAAGATGAATATTCACGTACCGATGAGTATTTCCATAAAATGGGCTTACAGGTTCGCTTCTTTATGCCAAAAGGGAGCGCTGCACCTTTAGCATTCTATTTTGCGGGTGATTTACTGCGGGACTACACCGATCTTGAGTTGATTAGTGCGATTAGCACCATGGAAACCTTCCAAAAGATTTATCGCCCTGAAATTTACAATGCAAATTCATCAGCGTCCCAAGTCTATCAAGCCAGCCTAGAGTATCCAGATTACTCTTTGACACAAATTGTCTATGACCGTGTTGAACGTGGTCAGCTCGCGGTTAAGCAAGGTAAATGGACGGAAGAGAACTTTATTAAGCCTTATCAAGACATCCTTGAACAATGGGCTGCGAATTACACCGTAAACAGCAACGCTGCTTAATTTACCTGAAATAGAACATAGAGATAGAAGATTTAAAATGGCCATTTTATTACCAACATCAACTGCGGGCAGTTTACCGAAACCTTCTTGGCTTGCCGAGCCTGAGAAACTTTGGTCACCTTGGAAACTCGAAGGTGAGGCATTACTCGAAGCGAAACAAGATGCTTTACGTTTGTCATTACAAGAACAACTACATGCAGGCATTGATATCGTTAGTGATGGCGAACAAACCCGCCAACATTTTGTGACGACGTTTATTGAACATCTGGATGGCGTTGATTTTGAGAAACGCGAAACGGTTCGTATCCGTAATCGTTATGATGCGAGCGTACCCTCAGTAGTAGGTGCAGTAAGCCGTCAAAAGCCTGTTTTTGTTGAAGAAGCTAAGTTTTTACGTAGCCAAACCACCCAACCGATTAAATGGGCGTTACCGGGTCCAATGACCATGATTGATACGCTGTATGATGGGCACTATAAAAGCCGTGAAAAACTGGCTTGGGAATTTGCTAAAATTTTGAATCAAGAAGCGCGTGAGTTAGAAGCTGCTGGCGTGGACATCATTCAGTTCGATGAACCTGCATTTAATGTGTTCTTTGATGAAGTGAATGACTGGGGTGTTGCAACGCTTGAACGAGCACTTGAAGGTCTGAAATGTGAAACTGCGGTTCATATTTGCTATGGCTATGGCATCAAAGCCAATACCGATTGGAAAAAGACCTTGGGTTCAGAGTGGCGTCAATATGAAGAGGCTTTTCCTAAATTACAGAAATCCAAGATCGATATTATCTCACTCGAATGTCAAAACTCGCGTGTACCAATGGATCTGATTGAACTGATTCGCGGTAAAAAAGTCATGGTCGGTGCGATTGATGTGGCAACCAATACCGTTGAAACACCTGAAGAAGTTGCGAATACACTACGTAAGGCGCTTCAGTTTGTCGATGCAGATAAACTCTATCCTTCGACCAACTGTGGCATGGCACCTTTAGCACGTGAAGTGGCACGTGGTAAGCTGAATGCGTTAAGCGCAGGTGCAGAAATTATTCGTAAAGAACTTTCGGCTTCATACGCAGCAAGCGCTTGATGTGAAAGGGTTACCTGTTTGATAAAATGGGTAGCTTTTATCTGAGTCAAAGCATGTGTCCGTTCTACTGAGGAATAAAATGATGATTGAAGCAACAGACTTTAGAGATGCAATGTCTTTGTTAACCAGTGCAGTGAGTGTCGTAACTACGGCAGGCATGGCTGATCGTCATGGATTCACAGCATCTGCCGTATGCAGTGTGACGGATACACCACCGACATTATTGGTCTGTATGAATAAAGCATCGCGTTCACATGCACATTTTGTCGATAATAAAATCCTCACTGTGAATGTGTTAGGCGCACAGCATCAGCATATTTCGAATGTCTTTGCATCTAAAATGACGTCTGAAGAGCGTTTTAAACATGGTGTTTGGACAGAGTTAGAAACGGGTGCACCTGTTTTAAAGGATGCTTTAGTCAATTTTGACTGTGAAATTGATGACATTCAAGAAGTGGGAACACATACGGTTTTTATGTGCCGTATTGTCGCGATTCAACAAAGCCAGCATGAGCAAAGTTTAGTTTATTTTAATCGTGCTTATCATCAGGTCGGGCAGACGGAAACGGCTTAAATTCACTTTGTATTGAACATTAAAGCTTTGAAATGACCTTCCAAATCATAGATTTTCCTCGGCTTGACTCTAGATTTGATTGCATTGCGCTCATTTGAAAAATCGAAAGGTTTTCATTTAGACCATAAGACGGTGAAAATCGGGCAAGATCGTTGGGAAATAATAAATCTAAAAATCCGATAGAAATAATAAAAACTTACTGTTTTACCAATTTTAAATTTGTGCGTATTCTCGCTTCATCACTTAAGCACTCTCACAAATCTTTTGAGGACAAATACATGAGTTTAATCAATACCGAAGTTAAGGCGTTTAATGCAACAGCTTACCAAAATGGTGAGTTCATTGAGTTGTCTGAGCAAAACTTAAAAGGCCGATGGTCTGTCGTATTTTTCTATCCTGCTGATTTCACCTTTGTGTGTCCAACAGAATTGGGCGACTTAGCCGATCACTATGCTGAATTTCAAAAACTCGGTGTGGAAATTTACGGCGTATCGACCGATACCCACTTTACCCATAAAGCATGGCACGATACTTCAGATGTGATCGGTAAAATTCAGTATCCATTGATTGGTGATCCAACTTGGACTTTGTCTAAAAACTTTGATGTGCTGATTGAAACAGAAGGTCTCGCAGACCGTGGTACTTTTGTGATTGATCCTGAAGGTAAAATCCAAATTATTGAAATTAATGCTGGCGGTATTGGTCGTGATGCATCTGAACTATTACGCAAAGTGAAAGCAGCACAATATGTGCATGCGCACCCAGGCGAAGTATGTCCTGCAAAATGGAAAGAAGGTGAAGCAACGCTTGCACCGTCAATCGACTTGGTTGGAAAAATCTAAGTCAACTTCGATGGTTGCATCGTGCTGAGTCATGAGCATGATACCTGTAAAAAATCAGCCCAAGTGGCTGATTTTTTTATGCAGGGTTCTTTTAGCTTTTACAGATGGTAACCCCTGCAGGTGCTGGCAAAGTCTCTTAAACCCTGAATCAAATGCTCAATCAGTTTTTCCATGACCAAACGTTGTCCTTTACGTGAAGCATAGACCAACTGTACGGTTCCAATATTGGAACACCAGTCGGGCAAAATGTGAACTAGGCGACCTGAAGCAATATCTGCCTCTATCGTTAAGTAAGGCAAGTTGGCAATGCCGAGTCCATCCAGAGCCGAGTAATACACGCCTGCGACATCATTACTTTTGACCCGTGGTTCTAAAGTAATCACGATCTGTTCATCGCTCTGGGTATGATGCAGTAACCATTGATAATTGGACTTTTGTACCCCCAGTGCGAGCGTTGGAAAATCATTCAGCTCAGTGGCAAATTGAATTTCACGGCCCTGTAGCAGATCAGGACTGGCCACTAAACAATGCGTGGTTTTGACCACATCACGGACCATAATACTCGAGTCTTCGTTGGCACTAAAATTGGTCCGAATGGCAAGATCAATGTCATCATGCAAGACATCGACACGACGGCTGGTCAGCTCCATTTCCACTTGGACTTTGGGATATTGTTTTAAAAAATGATTGAGTAAACTTTGCACTTGATAGCGCATCATCACAGAAGGGCAGCTGATCTTGATTAAACCTTGCGGTTCACTTTTCTGTTTCAGTAAAACATTGTGTGCACTTTCGACTTGCTGAATGATTTGACGACATTCTTCAAACAGCTCTTGTCCCAAGGGGGTGACTTTAAAATGTCGCGTTGAACGCTGAATCAGGGTCACGTTGTACTTGGCTTCAAGGTCTAAAATGCGGCGACTAAGCTTAGACTTAGTGATGTTCGAGGCATCACTTGCAGCACTGAAACCGCCGTGCTTGACCACAAGATAAAAATAATAATAGTCGTCAAATGAATGCATGATGGGTTCAAGCCTGTATTGATTTTTGACCGAAGGCAGTCTGTGATGGATGATCTGATACTGTATCATCGCTGATGATTGCACACGACAAAAAAAGCGATCCGAAGATCGCTTTTACTGAGGTCTGATTATTTTTGAGCCGTATTTTTGCTATAGCTTTGAATCAGGTTTTTATAGTCTGGAATATGCGCTGCAAAGAGTGAACTGAGGCCTTCAATATCATTACGCCAGTCGCGGTGTAATTCACATGCTGCACCAAACCATGACATCAGCTGCGCGCCTGCCTGAGACATGCGATCCCATGCTGCATCACGGGTGATGGGGTTAAAGGTTCCCGATGCATCGGTAATCACAAAGACGTCAAACTCTTCTTCAAGTGCAGACAGTGCAGGGAAGGCCACACAGACTTCAGTCACTACACCCGCAATAATCAATTGTTTTTTACCTGTAGCTTTTACGGCTTGAACAAAGTCTTCATTGTCCCATGCATTGATTTGTCCTGGGCATGCAATATAGGGTGCATCGGGGAACATTTCGACCAATTCAGGGACCAAAGGACCGTTTGGACCCTCTTCAAAACTGGTGGTCAGAATGGTGGGAAGATTAAAATATTTCGCGGCAGCAGCCAGTGCCAGCACATTGTTTTTAAATTTGTCTGGGTCAATGTCACGGACCAATGAAAGGAGACCCGCTTGGTGGTCAACCAAAAGAACCGCTGCATTATCTTTATCTAAACGAATATAAGGTTTAGCCATTTTTTGTCCTCGTTGTGATTATCAGTCGAGTCTCTAGGCAATCAGTAAATAGGTTACTGCCTTGAGCTTGAATATCATCATAGGTAGGAAAATGAGACAATAAAATAAGCCAAACGAGATGCTTAATCTTAAAAATAGGAAAATTTGAGCAAAAATATGCCATAAAAATAAAGAATGGCTTTGTTTTTAAATTGGTTTTTATGTAGGTGAGATGATTTTAACGAGATTGTCCTATTCGTGTGATTGTGTGTGCTAGCACAGTGCTATAAGAGGGCTGAGGAAAGGGGTAGTATAGATTGCATATTCATCCTATCGATATAGGAGTTCCAAGATGAAAAAAGTAATCGGTGTTTATCGTAATCAAGACATGCATTGGGTGGGTGATGGTTTTCCTGTCAAAAACCTCTTTTCATATGACCGCTTAGGACAAGCGATTAGTCCGTTTCTACTTTTGGACTATGCTGCACCTTACAAATTTGATCCAACCACATCGCAACGTGGTGTGGGTTCACACCCGCATCGTGGCTTTGAAACAGTCACCATCGCCTATAGCGGTGAAGTGACACACAAAGACTCTAGCGGCGGCGGTGGTACCATCAATACTGGCGATGTACAGTGGATGACTGCGGGTTCAGGTGTGGTGCATGAAGAGTTTCATTCTCCTGCCTTTACTGAGCATGGTGGTTTGTTTGAAATGGTGCAACTTTGGGTGAATTTGCCAGCCAAAGACAAAATGACCACACCGCGTTATCAAGCCTTGACCGTGGCGGATATCCCGCGCATCGAAATGGATGACAATGCTGGACATCTACGTGTGATTGCGGGTGAGTTTGGTGGTCATCATGGCCCTGCTCAAACGTATAGTCCCGTCAATGTTTGGGATGGTGAATTAAAAGCAGAGTATGAAACTTTTATCCATGTGCCCGTCACGCATAACACGATTGTGGTGGTACTCAGTGGTGAAGTGCTGATTAATGGCACGCAAAAAGTGGTGGATAGTTCCATTGTGATGTTTGCTCAAGATGGCGAAGCTGCAATTCAACTACAAGCGCTGCAAGACACTAAGTTCTTGGTGTTGACTGGTGAACCACTAAATGAGCCAATTCAAGGTTATGGTCCATTTGTGATGAATAGCAAAGCGGAAATTGTGCAAGCTTTTGACGATTTTAATCGTGGCAAGTTTGGTGAAATCCCCGTTGCTGTGGTGGACTAAAATCTTGTCGCTAAAAAGAAGAAATCCCTACTCGGTCAAGGGTAGGGATTTTTTAGGCGCTGTAGTCTTCTTGTTTTGCATAGTTGGTCATGAATTATTATGTGATGTAATTATCGTTTTTATGCGGGGCTAATATTAGCGCTTTTTCGCTGGTTTGTAAAACGGAAGTTATAAAAATAGTTAATTTATATACTTTGTTTTTAAAGGGTTTATATTTTTATTTAAAATAAAATGTATAAAAAACCTGTGTTTATTTAAGTGACTTTTTAGTGTAATAAAATGTAATTTAAGCAAATATCGTCCTACCAGTGCGGCACATGAAAAAATGTGATTCTGGTATTTTTTAATAGCCCTATTTTTTCGACATTGGGTCATAATTTCAGTCAATATAAGTCAGACTGACGGATCATAATTTTGGATATTGCAGTTATTGGTAGCGGCATGGCCGGTCTTGCTACCGCAAGAATTCTAAAGGATGCTGGGCATAATATTACTATTTTCGAAGCACTGACTGGGCGAGGGATGGATAGCCACAGTACAGAGTTTGAAGGTGGTCTGATTGATGCTCCGTTACGTGTCATGAACCCACACTTATGGAAAAACACCTTAAGTCTTGCGACTTATTTAGGCATCAAAACGTATCCAGTACGCACCTACATGGCGTGTAGTTGGTTGTTTGAAGACCGTACAGAAACATGGTTAACTACTACGCGTAGCCGCATTGGCAATTTCCCGATTATCAATAACCGTAAGGGCCTGCAGCAGTATGGATGGCGCTTGGTTAAAGGTATGTTGCAGCTTAAAACCGCGATTGCTAAATTCTTCAAATCTAAAGATCAAGACATTACCTTGGCTGAATTTATCAACCAGCATGACATTGAAGAGGTATTTTGGCATGGCGCAGTGATGCCTGTGCTCTACACCATCTGTACCTGTAATCCAAAAACCATCGGCGAATGGCCAGCGAAACCGCTGTTGATCTTTTTACGTCAGTTGACGGATGGTGATGCTTTATTGCGTATACAAGGTGGAACACCGGCCTTGGTCGATAAATTGATTGAAAACATCAATATCCAAAGCGGATCTGCTATTAGCAAAGTCACTGAACAAGGTGACAAAGTTTTGGTTGAAAATAATAAGGGCAAACAGCAATTGTTTGACCGTGTGGTGGTGGCAACGCCAACCACAAAAATTGAAGAGTTTTTAGATCCTGTTCAGTTTGCAGATGATATTGCTCTGTTAAAACAATTCCGTTTTGAGCAAGGTCAGCTGGTGATCCATACTGATCCTTCCGTGATGCCACCTAAGCGTAAAGACTGGTCGGTGCTGAGCTATATGATGGACCGTAAGTTTACCCGTCAACAGTTCACGGTTTGGCTCAATTCAGTCGAACCAAGTCTGGTCGGTAAAAACGCCGTGTTCCAAACGTGGCAGCCTGTGACCGAGATTGATCCGAAAAAAGTAATTTCAACAGTAACTTTGACCCGTGCGGTGGTGGACTCGCAAACTGTGGCTTTGAATAAAGAGTTACAACAACGCCATAAGAGTGCCAACCGAAAAGTCTTCTTCTGTGGTTCATGGTCGTGCGATGGTCTGCCTATTTTAGAGTCTGCCGTCACTTCAGCAATGCATATTGCAGAAATTTTCGGTGCGCCATTGCCGTTTGTTGGATTAAAACCTAAAGTTGAGGTTGCCCCACAACTCGGCTACTAAAGCATGAAATGGCTCCAAACCTTACAGCGACATCTGCCCAAACATAAATATGCAATTGATGCAAAACAATTGGGAGATCAAGCTGTATTGGCTTGGAGCAATCTTGGCTATTGGGATGATGCAAGGTCATCCTATCCTGAGGCTTGCCAAACACTGGCAACACATCTTGCTGATCGATTACAGCTAAAATCAAATGACCGTGTTTTAGACTTGGGCTGTGGACAGGGTGCGAGTCTATTGCTGTGGCAGCAGCATTACCATGTGCAGCAAATTTGCGCGGTTGAGTTACAAGCCGAATGTGTCCAGCGCATACAACACACTTTAAATTCAAAGATACACATCATTCAAACGTCATTTTTAAATTTAAATTCAAATCTATTTTCAGCACCTTTTAATGTGGTGTTTTGCCTCGATACCGCTTATCACAGTGATTTAAATTCATTTCTGAGATCAACCCATTCTGTTTTAAATTCAAAAGGGCGCATCGGTTTTCACTATCTGATGTTGAGTAATGCATTTTTGAATTTAAATCGTTTTGAGAAACTTCAACTGAAAATGCTGTTAAAGGCAGCCGATGTTCATTTGGAACATCTTCAGTTAGAGACGAATTTGCAGCATTCGATAGAAGCACAAGGCTATCAGCAGGTTGCTATTGAAGATTTATCAGATGCAGTTTTGGCGGGGTTTTCTCGTTATTATCATGTGCATTTAGTCCAACAGGCCGCTCAAAATTTGGATTATTTCAAAATTAAAATGACGGCTAAGCTCTGCCAAAAATTATTTGAACAGGGCATCGTGCGCTATGTTCAAATTACGGCAGTGAAAGACATTTAAAATGAAATAAAAAACCAAAATGCCAGAAACAACAAAGCCTCACTAAAAAGCGAGGCTAAGTATAAAATGGTGCCGGCACACGGATTCGAACTGTGGACCTACTGATTACAAGTCAGTTGCTCTACCAACTGAGCTATGCCGGCAACGTGGTGAGAATAATAGCGGATTTTCTTGAAAACGCAAGCCAAAAAGTGAGCGATTGAAATGCACATGATTTTTTGTGCAAACTTCACCCACCAAAGGGTGGGTGAAAGCTAAGAATAAAATTTGGGGGGCTGTTATGAAACTATTTTTAAATAGGGTTCAGTGAAAACATGGAACTTATTTGCTCCTTAAAATTTGATCGAGGTCTTGGGCACATTCTTCCAACGTAAAAGCCATGTCGAGTTGCATTTGAGGTTTGAGTTCATTGGCCAGCGTTCTCCATTGTTCAATCAGACGAATTGCTTTTTGAATTTTATGTTTGTTGACATCCTTTGCAAGGGTTGGGGTATAACCGCCTCGTTTAGCGTTTTTAATTTGTTTGACATAATTGGTGCTGTTATTCATTCTGACTCCCGAATAGCAGTTTTATTGGTCAATTTTGTGTTTCGCTAGTTATATACCGTAAATGAATTTTGCTTCATAAACATTGCATTTAGATGATCATTGATGATTTATTTTAACCTCCCTTAGAAATTGTTTTAGCTCAAGTTTGAATCAGGTTCAAGCATTTATTTTTGAATAAATATTTCACTTTGTGATGCAAATTATCCTATTGGGTGAAGAGTCATTTTTATGAAGCAGACTTTGTGCCAAGTCTAAATAAGAATGTTCAGCATAAAAAAAGACCTTAATCTTTCGATTAAGATCTTTAAAATTTTGGCGAAAGAGGGAGTCAGCTTTTTATATTAAGTATATGATAATTAATTAAAATAAAATATTATATTTTTATTTTACCCCCATTTTTACCCCCAATTAGATCGAGGTGGTGGTGTTCTTTTAAGTTCATGGAATCATAGAACAATTATAAGGTTATTTCACATACATTTTTCAAAATGACATGTTAATAATAGTCCACTAAATGATTCTCAGATGTACTGTGTCGTTATACTGATAGGTGTTTGTGTTAGTGAGTTACTACAAGCACACTGAGAAGAATTTGATCTGGAATGGCGTAAGTGGGATATCCCTGAAGAGCGGATGAAGAACCGTCTTCCACATCGTGTACCGTTGACGGACATGATGATTGCCGAGCTTCAGGCTTTGAGACTTACCCATAATCAGGAACTGTTATTTCCACATCGTTTAAATAACAAAGAACCTATGCGTAGCGAATCTATTTTGGCCGTGATCAAGCGTTCGGGCTATGCAGGTCGGATGACCACACATGGTTTTAGATCGCTATTCAGTACAGTCGTAAACGAATCAAATCTGTTTAATCCAGATGCCATTGAGCGCCAGCTTGCTCATGTGCCTCAAAATAGAATTCGCTCGGCCTATAACCGAGCACAATACTGGGATGAGCGGGTAAGGTTGATGGCGTGGTATGGGGAGAAGATTAAGGAGTGGATGGCTCAGTAAAGAGCGGCAGAGTAAAACTTGAAGTGCGACATAAACCACCTAATTAATTTAAAGGGTTTATGGAGTATATAAAATTGTCATACCATCATCTTAACTTTGAAGATCGTACTGCATTAATGCTTGAGTCAAGAA
>NZ_MVOM01000068.1:0-12711 GCF_002018895.1 Acinetobacter sp. MF4640
CTGGCGCGATCAAATTACAAGATGGCGTTGAAATGGTTATGCCTGGTGACAACGTAGAAATGTCAGTAGAATTAATCCACCCAATCGCAATGGACCCAGGTCTACGTTTTGCGATCCGTGAAGGTGGCCGTACAGTTGGTGCTGGTGTAGTTGCTAAAGTAACTGCATAATTATAAAATAAAATTACAAATTGGGGTTTCGGCTCCAATTTGTTTTGCAGGTCAGTAGTTCAATTGGTAGAGCGTCGGTCTCCAAAACCGAATGTTGGGGGTTCGAGTCCCTCCTGGCCTGCCAACTTTTTTATAAAAGACGCTTGATGTCGGCAAAACTGGTCATATAATAAGTCGCGAAACCTACGACGAGTACAAAAATGTCGAATGAAAAATTACGCGACGCACAAAGCGACGCGGCAATCCCTCAAAGAAATAATTCTGCTGAAGTGGTTAAATCTGGTTCTCCCCTAGACGTCGTCTTATGGATTATCGCATTGATTTTATTAATTGGTGCGACCATGGTGAATCAACACCTACCAGCGTATTGGGCACCAGCCAACGATATCTGGGTGCGCGTTGGGGTAATTTTGGCTTGTATCATCGTGGCATTCGGTTTATTATACGCCACCCATCAAGGCAAAGGCTTTGCTCGTTTGTTGAAAGACTCACGAATTGAGCTGCGTCGAGTGACTTGGCCAACAAAGCAAGAGACCATGACCACATCTTGGCAGGTGCTTGCGGTTGTAGTTGTTGCATCCATTTTATTATGGTGTTTTGACTACATTTTGGGCTGGTTAATGAAGTTTATTATCGGGTAAGAGAGCTATGAAACGTTGGTACATTATTCATGCCTATTCAGGTTATGAAAAACAAGTGATGCGTTCACTTAATGATCGAATCCAGCGTAGCGCTGTAGCCGATAGCTTTGGTGAAGTCCTTGTTCCTACCGAAGAAGTGGTAGAAATGAAGGATGGTAAGAAGCGTAAATCTGAGCGTAAGTTCTTTCCAGGCTATGTATTGGTCGAAATGGAAATGAATGATGAAACTTGGCACATTGTTAAAGAATGTCCAAAAGTTTTAGGTTTTATTGGTGGTACGGCTGAGAAACCGGCACCAATTACCCAGCGTGAAGCAGATGCGATTCTTGCTCGTGTACGCAATACTGGTGAAGCACCACGTCCGAAGACGATGTTTGAACCAGGCGAAGAATTACTCGTGGTTGACGGTCCATTCACAGATTTTAAAGGTGTGGTGGAAGAAGTTCTATACGAAAAGTCACGTTTAACGTTGACCATTAATGTATTTAATCGACCAACTCAGGTTGAGCTGGAATTTCGCCAAGTCGAAAAATCAGTTTAATTGGATGTGGTTGAAAAACGCCTGGCTTATTTATAAGTCAGGCATTGTTGTTGTAACGGTATCGTTACTTAGAAATTGGGGAGCCTTCATCGGCGTTTGTACCCAGAGGTAATTTGAAATGGCTAAGAAGATTGACGGCTATATCAAGCTGCAAGTTCCAGCTGGTAAAGCGAATCCATCTCCACCGATTGGTCCTGCATTGGGTCAACGTGGTGTTAACATCATGGCATTCTGTAAAGAATTCAATGCTGCGACACAAAAACTTGAAGTTGGTTTACCAATTCCAGTCGTGATTACTGTGTACAACGACAAGTCGTTCACATTCATCATGAAAACTCCTCCTGCATCTATTCTTCTTAAGAAAGCTGCTGGTATCCAAAAGGGTTCTGCTGTACCTAACAAAACTAAAGTTGGTAAGTTGACTCGTGCTCAATTGGAAGAAATCGCGACTACTAAAGAACCAGATTTAACTGGTGCTGATTTAGACGCACGTGTTCGTACCATCGCTGGTTCTGCACGTTCTATGGGCTTGGAAGTGGAGCTATAAGACATGGCAAAGTTAACTAAACGTCAAAAAGCCATTGCTGCTGCTATTGAAGCAAACAAAGTTTACACTTTAGAAGAAGCAGTAGCTGTTCTTGCTGGTCTTCCTGCTGCGAAATTCAAAGAATCTTTGGATGTTGCGGTAAACCTAGGTGTTGACCCTCGTAAATCTGACCAAGTTGTTCGTGGCGCGACTACACTTCCTGCAGGTACTGGTAAAACTGTACGTGTAGCTGTGTTTGCTCAAGGCGCTGCTGCTGAAGCTGCTAAAGCTGAAGGCGCGGATATCGTTGGTTTTGATGACCTTGCTGAAAGCATTCAAGCGGGTAACCTTGACTTTGACGTAGTAATTGCTGCTCCTGATGCAATGCGCGTTGTGGGTAAGTTGGGTACGATTCTTGGTCCACGTGGCTTAATGCCAAACCCTAAAGTGGGTACTGTAACTCCTGACGTAGCTGGTGCAGTTAAAAATGCAAAAGCTGGTCAAGCACGTTACCGTGTAGACAAAGCGGGTATTATCCACGCTGCGATCGGTCAAGTAGATTTCTCTGCTGAAGCTGTTCGTCAAAACGTTGAAACTTTGATTGCAGACTTGAAAAAGTTAAAGCCTGCGACATCTAAAGGTGTATACATCAAAAAGATCACTTTGAGCTCAACTATGGGTCCTGGTCTTGTTGTTGATGTAAGCAACGTTTCTAACTAAGTTTTACTTAGACAGAATTTTAAAGCCCTGAGTAAAAATCAAAGCGCTGCTTTGATTTTTACGCAAGAAACGCTCTGTCGTATATTGCAAACTTAGGCAAACTTTGAATTGGTAAATGTAGATTTATCAGCGTCAAAGACCTCAGGCGAGAGTAATTTCGATTACTTTCTTAATTTCCCAGCCTGAGTAGACGCGGTGGTGTGATTTGTTCATCCTCCGCGTGTAGGTTCAGTGATGAACTTGCGAATTGGGAGTGTACTTCGCGTAAGTACATAAATCACCGTTAGGAGGTTTTACAATGGCTCTTCTTATCGAAGGCAAAAAACAGATCGTTGCTGAAGTAACTGAAGTTGCTTCTACTGCGTTTGCTGCTGTTGTTGCTGACTACCAAGGTTTAACTGTTGAGCAATTAACTGCTCTTCGTGTTGAAGCTCGTAAGTTAGGTGTTGCTACACGTGTTGTACGTAATACTTTGGCTAAACGCGCTCTTCAAGATACTCCATTCAATATCTTGAACGACAACCTTGTTGGCCCAACAATTTTAGCTTTCTCAACTTCTGCAGATGATATGGGTGCTGCGGCACGCTTATTCGAAGAATTTGCGAAAACTAACAAAGCATTTGAACTTAAAGCTGCTGCATTTGAAGGCAAACTTTATCAAGGCGAAGAAGTTAGCGTTATCGCGAATCTTCCAAACCAAGAGAAAGCGCTTACTATGCTTGCAAGCGTTCTTCAAGCTCCTATTTCGAAATTGGGTCGCTTACTTACAGCGCTTCAAGAGAAAAACGAGTCAGAAGCTGCATAAGCTCAAACTTAAACACACATCATTCAATACCCATTTGGAGTTACTCTCATGGCTTTAACAAACGAAGAAATCTTAAACGCAGTTGCTGAAAAAACTGTTCTTGAACTTGTTGAACTTATTTCTGCTTTCGAAGAAAAATTCAACGTATCTGCTGCTGCTGTAGCTGTAGCTGCAGGTCCTGCTGCTGCTGCTGCTGAAGAGCAATCAGAATTCAACGTTGAGTTGACTTCTTTCGGCGCGAACAAAGTAGCTGTGATTAAAGCAGTTCGTGAAATCACTGGTCTTGGCTTGAAAGAAGCTAAAGACATGGTTGAAGGCGCTCCTTCAGTTCTTAAAGAAGCAGTTTCTAAAGAAGAAGCTGAAGAACTTAAGAAAAAACTTGAAGAAACTGGTGCTACTATTACTATTAAGTAATGTTACCAGGGGGGGAATATTAATTTCACCCCAAAAATTGGCTGATGGCTCTTGGGTCATCAGCCTTTTTGCGTTACAATAATCGGCTCGATTTTTGTTTGCTTGGTGGAAAATCCATCAAATTAAAATAAAGAAAAGAATCAAACGCTTACCAATATTTTTCAAATTTAAAAATATTGGTAAGCGTTTCAATACCACTGAAAATTGCAGCATTTGTAAAAAGTGGTGGCCATATCGGCCTGCGTAATTCCTTCTGAGCCCGTTCTGCAGGCGGGCTCGGTTTACTTTCCGAGGACTCCAGATGGCATACTCATATACCGAAAAGAAACGGATCCGTAAGAATTTTGGTAAATTGCCTAGTGTTATGGATGCTCCGTACTTGCTCGCGATTCAAGTCGACTCGTACAGAACATTTTTACAAGATGGCAAATCACCAAAAAACCGCGAAGATATCGGTCTGCAAGCCGCGTTTCGTTCAGTTTTTCCTATAGAAAGTTATTCTGGCAATGCTGCTTTAGAATTTGTTGAGTATAGTCTTGGTAAGCCTGAGTTTGATGTACGCGAATGTATTCTTCGTGGCTCAACTTATGCAGCACCAATGCGCGTAAAAATTCGTTTGATCTTAAAAGATCGCGAAACTAAATCAATTAAAGACGTGCGCGAGCAAGAAGTGTACATGGGTGAAATGCCACTCATGACCGATAACGGTACATTCGTTATTAATGGTACTGAGCGTGTAATCGTATCTCAATTACACCGTTCACCGGGCGTATTCTTTGACCACGATAAAGGCAAAACCCACTCTAGTGGTAAAGTGCTTTATTCTGCGCGTATTATTCCTTACCGTGGTTCATGGTTAGACTTCGAATTTGACGCAAAAGACCTTGTATTTGTGCGTATTGACCGTCGTCGTAAATTACTCGCGACTGTGGTTCTTCGTGCTTTGGGTTATAACAATGCGCAAATCTTAGACTTGTTCTATGAAAAAGTGCCTGTATACCTAGACATGGGTAGCTACCAGATTGACCTTGTTCCAGAACGCTTACGTGGCGAAATGGCACAATTTGACATCGTAGATAATGATGGCAAAACCATTGTTGAGCAAGGCAAGCGTATCAACGCGCGTCATGTGCGTCAAATGGAAGCTGCTGGCCTAGAAAAACTTTCTGTGCCAGATGAGTACTTGTACGAGCGCATTACTGCAGAAGACATCCCACTTAAAGATGGTGATGTGATTGCAGCTAATACCTTGTTAAGCCATGAAGTGATGGTGAAATTGGCTGAAGGGGGTGTTAAACAATTTAACATTCTATTCACCAATGACATCGACCG
The DNA here is from genome assembly GCF_002018895.1 of Acinetobacter sp. MF4640. NCBI lineage: Bacteria > Pseudomonadati > Pseudomonadota > Gammaproteobacteria > Moraxellales > Moraxellaceae > Acinetobacter > Acinetobacter sp. MF4640. Next base: position 5,150 of record NZ_MVOM01000068.1, read on the forward strand.
TGGTTCATTCGTTGCAGATACTTTACGTGCAGACACCACGACAGGTCGTGAAGAAGCATTGGTAGAAATCTACAAAGTAATGCGTCCAGGCGAGCCACCAACGAAAGAAGCGGCTGAAAATTTATTCAATAACTTGTTCTTCTCTTCAGAACGTTATGACCTCTCTCCAGTGGGTCGTATGAAGTTCAACCGTCGTTTAGGTCGTCCTTACGAAGTGGGTACGGATCAGAAGTCTCGTGAAGTTGAAGGTATTTTGTCGAACGAAGATATCACTGATGTATTAAAAACATTGGTTGAAATCCGTAACGGTAAAGGTGAAGTCGACGATATCGATCACTTGGGTAACCGTCGCGTGCGTTCAGTAGGCGAAATGACTGAAAACCAATTCCGTGTTGGTCTAGTTCGTGTAGAACGTGCTGTTAAAGAACGTTTAAGCCAAGCTGAAACAGATAACTTGTCTCCGCAAGATTTGATCAATGCGAAACCAGTGGCTGCTGCAATCAAAGAATTCTTTGGTTCAAGCCAGTTATCTCAGTTCATGGACCAAAACAACCCATTGTCTGAGATTACGCACAAACGTCGTGTATCGGCGCTTGGTCCCGGTGGTTTGACACGTGAACGTGCGGGCTTTGAGGTACGTGACGTACACCAAACTCACTACGGTCGTGTATGTCCAATTGAAACGCCGGAAGGTCCAAACATTGGTTTGATCAACTCGCTTTCTGTTTATGCGAAATGTAACAATTTCGGTTTCTTAGAAACACCATACCGTAAAGTGCTTGATGGTCGTGTAACGGATGAAGTTGAGTATTTATCTGCAATTGAAGAAGTAGGTACTGTGATTGCACAGGCCGATTCTGGCGTAGATAAAGACGGTAACTTAACAGAAGAATTTGTTTCTGTACGTCACCAAGGTGATTTCGTACGTATGCCGCCTGAAAAAGTGACGCATATGGACGTTTCTGCACAGCAGGTTGTTTCTGTTGCGGCATCACTGATTCCATTCCTTGAACACGATGACGCCAACCGTGCATTGATGGGTTCAAACATGCAGCGTCAAGCTGTGCCTACATTGATTGCTGACAAACCGCTTGTAGGTACAGGCATGGAAGCAAATGTAGCGCATGACTCTGGTGTGTGTGTGATTGCGGGTCGTGGTGGTCGTATCGAATTCGTCGATGCTTCACGTGTCGTGATTCGTGTCAACGAAGACGAAATGGTTGCAGGCGAGGCAGGTGTAGATATCTATAACCTGATCAAATATACACGTTCGAACCAAAACACTTGTATTAACCAAAAAGTTCTTGTGAAACTTGGTGATAAAGTCGGTCGTGGCGATGTATTGGCTGACGGTCCATCAACAGATGGCGGTGAGCTTGCGCTAGGTCAAAACATGCGCGTTGCGTTCATGACGTGGAATGGTTACAACTATGAAGACTCGATCTTACTTTCAGAGCGCGTACTTCAAGAAGACCGTTTAACCTCGATTCACATTCAAGAATTATCATGTGTTGCACGTGATACGAAATTGGGTGCGGAAGAGATTACAGCAGATATCCCGAATGTGGGTGAAGCTGCACTGTCTAAGCTTGATGAATCAGGTATCGTGTATATCGGTGCTGAAGTGACTGCGGGCGATATCCTTGTAGGTAAAGTAACGCCTAAAGGTGAAACGCAGTTAACACCAGAAGAAAAATTGCTTCGTGCAATCTTCGGTGAAAAAGCAGCTGACGTAAAAGACTCATCTTTACGTGTTCCATCAGGTACCAAAGGTACAGTGATTGACGTTCAAGTGTTTACACGTGACGGTCTTGAGAAAGACGAACGTGCGCAAGCAATTGAAAAAGCTCAGCTTGATTCATATCGTAAAGACTTGAAAGAAGAATACAAAATCTTCGAAGAAGCAGCACGTGAACGTATTGTTCGTTTGTTGACAGGTCAAGAGTCTAACGGTGGTGGTACAACCAAGCGTGGCGATAAGCTTTCTGTAGACGTATTGTCTGGTTTAGAGTTGGTTGATTTACTTGAAATCCAACCGACTGATGAAGCTATTGCAGAGCGTTTAACTCAAATTCAAGTGTTCTTGAAAGAGAAGAGCTTTGAAATTGATGAGAAGTTTGCAGAGAAAAAACGCAAACTTTCTACAGGTGATGAATTAACAACAGGTGTATTGAAAGTTGTTAAGGTTTACTTGGCTGTTAAACGTCGCATCCAACCGGGTGATAAGATGGCGGGTCGTCACGGTAACAAGGGTGTTGTTTCTAACATCTTGCCTGTTGAAGACATGCCGCACGATGCCAATGGTGTTCCAGTCGACATCGTATTGAACCCACTGGGTGTACCGTCACGTATGAACGTGGGTCAGATTCTAGAGACTCACTTAGGTATGGCAGCGAAAGGTCTTGGCGAAGAAATCGACAAGATGTTAAAAGCGCAACGTACTGTACTTGAGCTTCGTGGATTCTTAGACAAGATTTATAACAAAGTTGGTGGCGAGCAAGAAGATCTTGATAGCTTAACTGATGATGAAATTTTGGTGCTTTCGGGTAACTTACGTGCGGGTGTTCCACTTGCAACGCCAGTATTCGATGGTGCTGAAGAATCTCAAATTAAAGACTTGTTAGAGCTTGCGAACATTTCACGTACTGGTCAAACAGTATTGTATGATGGTCGTACAGGTGAACAGTTTGACCGTCCTGTAACTGTAGGTTACATGTACATGTTGAAACTGAACCACTTGGTAGACGACAAGATGCACGCACGTTCTACTGGTTCTTACTCATTAGTAACTCAACAGCCGCTTGGTGGTAAAGCACAATTCGGTGGTCAGCGTTTCGGTGAGATGGAAGTCTGGGCGCTTGAAGCATATGGCGCAGCTTACACGCTTCAAGAAATGCTTACTGTTAAGTCGGATGACGTTGAAGGTCGTACCCGTATCTATAAGAACATTGTAGATGGTAACCATTATATGGACCCAGGTATGCCTGAATCGTTCAACGTATTGACCAAAGAGATCCGTTCTTTAGGTATCAACATTGAACTGAAAAATGGTGACTAAGTTTCTCCATTGAATCTCCCCAACCTCTCTTGTTCAAAGAGAGGCTTCCTCGAAAGGTAAGCGGGGAGATTTCTCAGTTAAAAAACAATATTTGTGACCCAGTTGTGTAGTGAAAGTCTCCACAACACACGGAGAAAAAAATTGAAAGACTTGCTCGATATCATGCGCAAAAAGACGGATTCAGACGGTCATGCTCCAGTTGAGTTTGATCGCATCCGTATTGGTCTTGCGTCACCAGAAATGATTAAGTCATGGTCTCATGGTGAAGTTAAAAAGCCTGAAACCATTAACTATCGTACGTTCAAACCAGAACGTGATGGTTTATTCTGTGCCAAAATTTTTGGTCCAGTCAAAGATTACGAATGCTTGTGTGGTAAATACAAGCGTATGAAATACAAAGGCGTCATTTGTGAAAAATGTGGCGTTGAAGTAACAACTGCGAAAGTTCGTCGTGAACGTATGGGTCACATCGAGCTAGCTTCTCCAGTTGCACACATCTGGTTCTTGAAATCATTGCCGAGCCGTATCGGTCTATTATTAGACATGACGCTACGTGATATCGAACGCGTATTGTATTTCGAATCTTACGTAGTAACTGACCCAGGTATGACTCCATTTGAGAAATACCAACTTTTAAACGATGAAGAATACTTCAACGCTTTAGAAGAACACGGTGATGAATTCACTGCGAAAATGGGTGCAGAAGCTGTTCAAGACTTGTTAAAAGACATCGATCTTGAAAACGAAATTTCACGTTTACGTGAAGAAATTCCAAACACAACGTCTGAGACGAAGCTTAAAAAAGCGTCTAAGCGTTTGAAGTTGATGGAAGCGTTTAAAGAGTCAAACAACAAGCCAGAATGGATGGTGATGAATGTACTTCCAGTACTTCCACCAGATCTTCGTCCGTTAGTGCCACTTGAAGGTGGTCGTTTCGCGACCTCTGATTTGAACGACCTTTACCGTCGTGTGATCAACCGTAACAACCGTTTGAAGCGTCTTCTTGACCTTGCAGCGCCAGACATTATCGTACGTAATGAAAAACGTATGTTACAAGAGTCTGTAGATGCATTGTTAGACAACGGTCGTCGTGGTCGTGCAATCACAGGTTCGAACAAGCGTCCTCTTAAATCTTTGGCTGATATGATCAAAGGTAAACAAGGTCGTTTCCGTCAAAACTTACTTGGTAAGCGTGTTGACTATTCAGGTCGTTCGGTAATTACTGTAGGTCCTACTTTACGTCTGCACCAATGTGGTCTTCCGAAGAAAATGGCACTTGAATTATTCAAGCCATTCATTTTCGCAAAACTACAAGCATCTGGCCAAGCAACAACCATTAAAGCTGCGAAGAAAATGGTTGAGCGCGAAACGCCAGAAGTTTGGGACGTTCTTGCTCACGTGATTCGTCAACACCCTGTGATGTTGAACCGTGCGCCTACACTTCACCGTTTGGGTCTTCAAGCATTTGAACCGATCCTGATTGAAGGTAAAGCGATCCGTCTTCACCCACTCGTTTGTGCTGCGTTTAACGCCGACTTCGACGGTGACCAAATGGCGGTACACGTGCCATTAACGCTTGAAGCGCAGTTAGAAGCGCGTGCGTTAATGATGTCGACCAACAACATTTTGTCTCCAGCGAACGGTGAGCCAATCATCGTACCGTCTCAGGACGTTGTCTTAGGCTTGTATTACATCACTCGTGATGCGATCAATGCCAAAGGTGAAGGCATGGTGTTTGCAGATACGCACGAAGTAAACCGTGCATTGGCAACAGGTCAGGTAAACTTACACGCTCGCGTAAAAGCACGTGTACACCAGACTGTGATTGATGAAAATGGTAACCGTGAACAGCAAACCATTGTTGTGGATACAACACCAGGTCGCTGCTTACTTTGGGAAGTTGTGCCAGAAGGTATGGATTTCCAACAAATCAACGTTGAGATGACCAAGAAAAACATCTCTAAATTGATTAACTCTTGCTACCGTAAATTAGGTCTTAAAGATACAGTGATCTTTGCTGACCAATTGATGTACTTAGGTTTCCGTCAAGCGACACGTTCAGGCGTATCGGTAGGTATGGAAGACATGGTGATTCCACCTGCGAAGTACTCAATTATTGAAAAAGCGGAAGTTGAAGTTCGTGAAATTGAGCAACAGTTCGAACAAGGTTTCGTAACTGCGGGCGAACGTTATAACAAAGTTGTCGATATTTGGGCACGTACCAACGACCAAGTCGCGAAAGCGATGATGGACAACTTGTCTTTTACCACTGTTAAAAACAAACAGGGTGAAGATGAGAAGCAAAAATCATTCAACTCGATCTATATGATGTCTGACTCAGGTGCCCGTGGTTCGGCAGCTCAGATTCGTCAGTTAGCGGGTATGCGTGGTTTGATGGCGAAACCAGATGGTTCGATCATTGAAACTCCAATTAAAGCGAACTTCCGTGAAGGTTTGACCGTACTTCAGTACTTCATCTCAACACACGGTGCACGTAAAGGTTTGGCCGATACAGCACTTAAAACAGCGAACTCTGGTTACTTGACACGTCGTCTTGTAGACGTAGCGCAAGACTTGGTTATTACTGAGCCTGACTGTGGTACTTTGGGCGGTCTTGTAATGACTCCGTTCATTCAAGGCGGTGACGTGATCGAGAACTTAGGTACTCGAGTACTGGGCCGTGTTGTTGCTGAAGATGTGAAGAAAGCAGGTTCTGATGACATTATCCTGCCACGTAACACTTTGATTGATGAGAAACTTGCAAACTTCCTAGAAGAGCAAGGTGTCGATGAAGTTAAAGTACGTTCAGTGGTTGCGTGTGAATCTACATTCGGCGTATGTGCGAAATGTTATGGTCGTGACCTTGCACGTGGTCATCAGGTGAACCCTGGTGAGTCTGTGGGTGTTATGGCTGCACAATCGATTGGTGAGCCGGGTACACAGTTAACAATGCGTACCTTCCACGTAGGTGGTGCTGCAAGCCGAACGTCTGCTGCAAACAGCGTACAAGTACGTAACAAAGGTACTGTACGTTTCCACAATGTGAAAACAGTACAACATGCCAAAGGACACTTGGTATCGACTTCTCGTTCAGGCGAAATCGGTATTGCGGATGATTTAGGTCGTGAGCGTGAGCGTTATAAACTGCCATACGGTGCGTCTATCTTGTTGAAAGATGGCGAAGCTGTAGAAGCTGGCGGTATTGTGGCGACTTGGGATCCGCACACACACCCACTTGTAACAGAAGTTGCAGGTAAAGTACGTTTCAGCCAAATCGCTGATGGCGTAACTGTTACCTCTAAAACTGATGATGCAACGGGTATGACGACGATTGAAATCTTACCTGTGACTGCACGTCCTGCGTCTGGTAAAGATTTACGTCCTGCGGTTGTTCTTGATACGACTGATGGTGGTGAGCAGTTCTACTTCCTACCACAAAACACGATTCTTTCTGTCCGTGATGGCGAAACAATTGGTGTGGGTGACGTTATTGGTCGTGTACCACAAGAAACTTCACGTACGCGTGACATTACCGGTGGTCTACCGCGTGTAGCTGACTTGTTCGAAGCACGTAAACCGAAAGAGCATGCGATTCTTGCTGAAATTTCAGGTGTTGTAAGCTTTGGTAAAGAGACTAAAGGTAAGAACCGTTTAGTGATTACTCCAGATGATGGTTCTGAGATTTACGAAGAATTGATTCCAAAATGGCGTACCATGAACGTGTTCGAAGGCGAACATGTGAACCGTGGTGAAACTGTTTCTGACGGTCCACAGAACCCACATGACATCTTACGCTTGAAAGGCGAAGTTGCGCTGACCAACTACATCGTGAACGAAGTTCAAGACGTATACCGTCTGCAAGGTGTAAAAATCAACGACAAGCACATTGAAGTGATCGTACGTCAAATGTTGCGTAAAGTTGATATCACTGATGGCGGTGATACAAGCTTCATCAAAGGCGAACAAGTGGATTACATCCGCGTGATGCAAGAGAACCAAGCTGTTCTTGCGCAAAACAAGTTCCCTGCGAAGTTTGAACGTCAATTGATGGGTATTACCAAAGCGTCGCTTTCTACTGACTCGTTCATCTCTGCTGCATCGTTCCAGGAAACCACTCGTGTGTTAACTGAAGCGGCTGTAACAGGTAAAGAAGATGATTTACGTGGCTTGAAAGAGAACGTGGTTGTAGGTCGTTTGATTCCTGCAGGTACTGGTCTTGCGTATCACTTAGAGCGTCGTCGTCAAGAAGCTGAAGCTGCAGAGCACGAGCTTGTAAATGATTTCTCTGATGTGGATCAAGCATTAAGCCAAGCATTTAGCGATGAGTTTAACGGTCTGTAATTAGCCCTTTAAATGAATAAAAAGCCACCTTCGGGTTAATGCTGATCAGTTAAGACAAAATAGCTGAAATGCGGTAAAAATGAGCGTATCCAGATACGCTCATTTTTTTATGACTTTTTCTCAGAATTTAAGTTCAGCATTTCAGCAGACAGCTCCTTCACTT
>NZ_MVOM01000069.1:0-12682 GCF_002018895.1 Acinetobacter sp. MF4640
ATTAATTTGATGGCTTCAGCTTTAAATTCTGTGGTGTAAGTCTTGTGTTTCTTGCTCATGGTAAACTCCTGATGAGTGTGTTTAGTTTACCAAGTTAAAACCTCCTGTTTTTTCAGCACACATCACTCAAGGAGCTGCGCCTGCACGGCATGGCCACGGCCTGGGCGGAGTTGACTGCGCAGGGTGAGTCGAACACAGCCTCGTCCAAGTGGCTGCTCGAACACCTGCTGGAACAAGAGCACACAGATCGCGCCATGCGCTCGGTGAGCCACCAGATGAACATGGCCAAGCTGCCGATGCACCGCGACCTGGCCGGCTTCGACTTCAGCGCCTCCAGCGCAGACGCTCGTTTGATCAGCGAACTGGCCAGTCTGGCCTTTACCGACACCGCGCAGAACGTGGTGCTGATCGGTGGGCCTGGCACCGGTAAAACCCACCTGGCCACTGCGCTGGCCGTGTCCGGCATCACCCGGCACGGCAAGCGCGTGCGCTTCTACTCCACGGTCGATCTGGTCAATCTGCTGGAGCGCGAAAAGCACGACGGCAAAGCCGGGCGGATCGCCCAAGCTCTGCTGCGCATGGATCTGGTCATCCTCGACGAACTGGGTTATCTGCCCTTCAGCCAGGCCGGCGGTGCGTTGCTGTTTCACCTGCTATCCAAGCTGTACGAACACACCAGCGTGGTGATCACCACCAACCTGAGCTTCGCCGAATGGTCGAGCGTGTTCGGCGACGCCAAGATGACCACCGCCCTGCTGGATCGGCTGACCCACCACTGCCACATCGTCGAAACCGGTAACGAGTCCTATCGCCTGCAACACAGTAGCTTGGCGGCCCAGGCCAAGATCAAATCACGGGAGCGAAAGCGTAAGGGCGGCCAGGAACCGGAGGACGATGAGCCGTTCTGATTTCATGGCGACGACGGCCTGCTACATGGCTGCGTGTGGCAGGTCTTAAACAACTGAACTGGGCTAGCGAAGGAGTGGGGGCAACAGCAGCTGCGCTGGTAGACTTATCCACAGTTGCTGGTAACAAAATCAGCAATCCGCCCTGGGTCAAATTTCAATCGGCAGGGTGGGTCAATTTTCCATCAGCGCCAACACACTAAGCAACCATCAGAAAATTTTGACTGTACGCCAAAAAATTCGCATCTACCAGCATCTAAACAGGCGTTGTTGATTATCATAAAACACTGACACTGTATTATATAATCGTGCTTTTGTGTTATTTTTTTAATATTTACTGATTACGTACTTGCTTAACCACTCAGTTGCGCTAGAATTAATAGACGCGAAATTTAAATCTCTAATTTTCCAACACTTAGTAAAACCTCGTTTGCCATCCCACTACCATTGTAGGAGCAAATCAGGAGACATAAAAAATTAGCGGTAGCGTGCCTGGCCCTCTAGATAAGTATTGGAGACTGTAATGAAGTTTGAAAAGTCACAGACAGCAATCGACCACCTGACTCCCGAGCAACACCGAATTACCCAGGAGGCGGGCACCGAAAGGCCCTTCACGGGCGAGTACAACGACAACAAGGAGCCTGGCATCTACGTCGACATAGTGTCGGGAGAGCCACTGTTCGCTTCGACGGACAAGTTCGATTCGGGTACTGGCTGGCCCAGCTTCACCAAGCCGATCGTTTCGGCAAACGTGAACGAGGTGCGGGACAGCGCACACGGCATGGTCCGGACGGAGGTCAGGTCAGTACACGCAGACAGTCATCTCGGCCATGTGTTCCCCGATGGTCCTTCCGACCGCGGCGGTCTGCGGTACTGCATCAACTCAGCGTCCCTTCGCTTCATCCCGCGCGACGAGATGGAGTCCGAGGGATACGGTGAATATCTCGATCAAGTAGAGGAGGCTTAACATGCATCAGCGCGCTGTTCTCGCAGGAGGATGTTTCTGGGGCATGCAGGATCTGATCCGCAAGCGGCCCGGCATCATCTCGACCCGTGTGGGTTACACGGGCGGCGATATTCCGAACGCCACGTATCGTAATCACGGCACGCATGCCGAGGGGATCGAGATTGTCTTCGACCCGACAGTGACGAGCTACCGGAACATCCTGGAATTCTTCTTCCAGATCCACGATCCGACGACGCTGAACCGCCAGGGCAATGATCGTGGGCTCTCCTACCGGTCGGGCATCTATTATGTCGACGAGGAGCAGAAGCGCGTCGCCGAGGATACGATCGCCGATGTGGATGCCTCGGGGCTGTGGGATGGCAAAGTGGTGACCGAGGTCCAGCCGGTCGGCGAGTTCTGGGAGGCCGAGCCCGATCACCAGGATTATCTGGAGAAGCGCCCGGGCGGCTACACCTGCCACTTCGTCCGTCCCGGCTGGGTGCTTCCGAAGCGCCAAAAGGTTGACGACGTACAGCCAGCGGCCGGGACCGCGGCGGAATAGGCTTCACTGCCGTTGCCACTGCGCCGGTCCGGTCCGCAATCTTCGTGACCGCGTCGTTCAGCGACGCGGTCATCGAACCCTACTTCAGAGTGACGGCTCGTTCCAGTCAGTCGCCATCGCAACACCAGGATCGCAGATTTATGCCAGACCTCTCGTCCTTTCCGATCACGCAGCGCTGGCCGGCATCTCATCCCGATCGCCTGCAACTCTACGCAGCCCCTACGCCCAATGGCGTCAAGGTCTCGATCATGCTTGAGGAGACTGGCCTGGCGTACGAGCCCCACCTGATCGACATCTCGAACAACGAGTCGAAGGATCCGGCGTTCGTGTCGCTGAACCCGAACGGACGCATACCGGCGATCATCGATCCGGCTGGCCCTGACGGTAGACCCATCGCCTTATGGGAATCCGGTGCGATCCTCCTCTATCTGGCCGACAAGACGGGTCAGTTCATCTCCACCGAACCAGGCCAGCGTTACGAGACCCTAGCGTGGGTGTTCTTTCAGATGTCGGCCATCGGGCCGATGTTCGGACAGCTAGGCTTTTTCCTGCGATTTGCCGGCAAGGACTATGAGGACAAGCGACCTCGGCAGCGCTTTGTTGATGAATCCAGGCGTCTTCTCGGGGTCCTGGATCACCGGCTGGAGGGCCGCGAATGGATTGTCGATGATTACTCGATCGCGGACATTGCGACGTTTGGCTGGGTGAATGCGCTGGTCGAATTCTACGCAGCGGGCGACATCCTCGGCCTAAGCAGCTATTCGAACGTGCAGGCATGGCTCGAACGCGGGCTGGCGCGACCGGCTGTACAGCGTGGCCTGCGAATTCCTGCGAGGCCTGCATGACCATTATCGCCGCATATTATTACAACGAAGGTAAGCGAGTCCGTGAAATCAGGCTCGATGAGCACGTCGAACTAAACGAGAATCGCTCGGGCTTCTGCTGGATCGCGCTTAGCGAGCCCACCGCAGACGAACTCAGCGCGATCCAGACGACGTATAACCTCCATCCTTTGGCGATCGACAACGCCATGCACCCGCTGTGCCCGCCCAAGCTCGAGGTCTACAACGATGAGTTGTACGTCGTCGCCCAGACCGCCGAGCTGGTCGGCGACCGGATCAGCTACGGCAAGATGGCGATCTTCACCGGTCACAATCACCTTATCACCGTGCGGCACGGCAATGCCGGAGCGCTGGGCAAACTTCGGGAGCAACTCGAGGCATCGCCGACGCAGTTCGGCAAGGGTGTCGACTATGTGCTGCACGCGATCTTGCACCGAGTGGTCGACCAGTATCTGCCCATCTTCGAAATGATCGAGGACGACGTCCTGGCGATGGAGCGACGGTCGCTGCACGATTTCCTCGGGCCAGAAGAGGTGGCGCGAATCTTCGAACTAAGGTCCGAACTCACGCGGTTCCAGCGCACGCTCGGGGCTATGGCCGAGCTGGTGCGAAAGCTCGTTCGCGGCCACTTTCCCTGCATCAGCGCCGAAATGACACCATATTTCCACGACGTCGCGGACCATGTCCACCGCGTGCAGTCCATGGTCGACGGCCTCCTGCTTGTCCTGTCCACGGTCTTCGAGGCCAGCAGCCTTCTGGAAGCGCAAAGGATCGGTGTGGTCACTCGCCAGCTCGCGGCCTGGGCGGCGATCTTGACGGTCCCGACGGCGATCGCCGGAATATATGGCATGAACTTCAAGCACATGCCGGAACTGGACACGCCATATGGCTACTTCGTCGTGCTCGGAGTGATAGCGGTGTTCTGCCTTCTCCTGTTCATGCGCTTCAAGAAGGCCAAGTGGCTATGAGTAACGCACTTCGCGAGCTTCTCCGTCCGCCGAGTCACAGCGCGCTTTGTGCGCGAGCGTGTCCAATCCAGTTCAAGATGAAGGTGCTTCCATGACCTCCCAGGTGACCGACGTTCTAGAAGCAGTCCAGTCATTCATCGCCAACGGCTATGACCGCGAATACCGCGTCAAGGACGGCAATCTCGTCGATCTCGAACTAGGGTCAACCCTCGATGCATGCAGCATTCGCGTCGATGCGGCGTTGCGCCTCGAGAGCGGGGACGACGGCGAAGATGCCTCCAACATCTACGCGATCACCGATCCGGCGACAGAGCATAAAGGCCTGTTGATCGACGTGTTCGATGAAATCTGCTACCGCGACCCAGTTCAAGAGTCGGGACCTCAATGTAGAAGAAGTTGACTAACGAGCATTCGCGTCATCCGATCAAGCAAGCTGGAGACATTTATGAAAGCCATTGGTTACAAGGTTCCGGGACCCATCGCCGCGGATGCCGCGCTGGTCGACATCAATCTGCCTCGGCCTGTCGCTGCAGGATACGATATCCTGGTTGAGGTGAAGGCCGTCTCGGTCAACCCGGTCGACTACAAGGTCCGCAACAGCACGCCGCCGGCAGATGGCGATTGGAAGGTGCTGGGATGGGATGCCGCCGGGATTGTGCGCGAGGTCGGCCCCGACGTCACGCAGTTCGAGTTAGGCGACGAGGTCTATTATGCCGGATCGATCACACGGCCCGGTACCAATGCGGAGTTCCATCTCGTCGACGCCCGGATTGTCGGTCACAAACCTGCGTCGCTCTCCTGGGCGGAAGCGGCGGCGCTGCCGCTGACGACGTTGACGGCCTGGGAGGCGATGTTCGACCGCCTGGACGTGGCGAAGCCCGTACCCGGTGCGGCGGAGGCGATCCTCATCATCGGTGGCGCGGGCGGGGTTGGGTCGATCGCCGTCCAGATCGCGCGACAGCGCACGGACCTCACCGTCATCGCCACAGCCTCTCGACCGGAAACCCAAGAGTGGGTAAGAGGGCTTGGAGCTCACCACGTCATCGACCATTCTCGTCCGCTCGCGCCACAGATCGCCGAACTCGGCATCGGTGCTCCCGCTTTCGTCTTTTCGACCACACATACCGAGCAACATGTCGCCGACATCGCCGAACTGATCGCCCCACAAGGACGGTTCGGACTGATCGACGATCCCAAGGCATTCGATATCATGGTTTTCAAGCGCAAGGCGGTGTCGATCCACCACGAGCTGATGTTCACGCGGTCGATCTACGGCACGCCCGACATGAATGAGCAGGGCGAGATTCTGGATGCGATGGCAGCGCTGGTTGACGACGGCAAAATCCGCACGACGCTGACCCGGCGACTGTCGCCGATCAATGCCGCCAATCTGAAGACGGTGCATGCACTGATCGAAAGTGGCGCGGCTAAAGGCAAGATCGTCCTCGAAGGCTTCTAACGACCGCGATCGCCAAACATCTTGTCCAACCTCAAAAAGCCGAACGGGTTATGCCCCAGCGATGAGAATCCCATGACCAAATCTATTGCCACCGCCTCGATCAACCGCGAAACCGCAGTCGCCCTCATCGACGCGGCGCTCGCTGCGGCCCGTGCCATCGGCATCCCGGCTGCCGTCGCCGTCGTCGACGCCACCGGTAACCTGCGCGCGTTCGAGCGCACCGACGATGCGCCGTTCCTTACCGTCGATGTTGCCATCGACAAGGCCTGGAGTTCCGCCTCGTTTGGGTTCCCGACCCATGTCTGGAACGACTATGTGACCAACGATCCAAAAGTGGCGCCGCTAGCCTATCGCCCTCGGATGGTCGCTGTCGGCGGCGGTTATCCGATTCTGGAGGATGGGAAGTTGATCGGCGGCATAGGCATCTCCGGAGGCAACTATCAGCAGGATCAGGATGCGTGCGTCGAGGCACTCATGAAAATCGGGTTCCAGTTGCCAGCCTGACGACTGTGAGGCCATCACCGGTGGTAATGGCCAACAGATCCAACCTTTGAGAGGCCTAATGATGGAAGCGTTCGTCGTCTTTACGCGGGAAGAAACCAGCGACCCACATGCACTCGCAACCTATTCTGCAGGCGTCGGACCATCGTTCGATGGTCACGACGTTACCTTTCTCGCCGCTTATGGCGCGATCCAGCATTTGGAGGGGCCGCCCATCGAAGGGGCCGTAATCTTGCGTTTCCCGACGATGCAGGCCGCTCGCGACTGGTATGACAGTCCCGCCTACCAAACCATCGCTGCTCAACGCTTTGCCGGTTCCCGTTACCGCGCCTTTATCATTGAAGGGCGGCGGTGACATACCGACAGAAGCACTTCGGCGCTGACCACGAGGTATCGGCGTGTGAACTCGCATCTTGGGAATCTGTGGGGGGGACCAAGACAGCGGCGCTAGGGGCTCATATCGTCGATCGGATCAGAGAGTTGCTCGGCGAGAATGGGTTATCTATTGCCGAGCTGACGGAGCGGAGCCGCCCTCTCCCAACGGATTGATTCAATCGTTGACGCTCCTCCTATCCGGATCCGGGTTTTCGCACGCTGATCAACAGAGTTACAGCGCGCAACGCCTGTAGTGGGCATCAGGGGATGGGTGGCAATCAGGATGATTGCCCACCTTCCAACGATTAACCTTGCTCAAGTTGCTTCACTAGTCGCTCCGCGTCGAGATGGAAGTCCGAGAAAACAATGCTACCGCCAGCGTCGATAACCGTAAACCACGGAGTTCCTCGTGTGCGGTAGTCTTCCATGAAGGTTGGAAACGGCGAGCCGGTCGGTTGCTCGTCGTGACCGAAAACGATAGGAAGCTCATACTTGAGCTGGTTCACGCGCAACTTCTCGAAGGTATTCTCATGCGTTCCTTCGAAGACGGTCTGGATCACTGCGAACCCCACGTCTTTTGAGCTCAACGCTGCATGCAACTTTTGTAGCGTCGGAAACCCATGCAATTGGCAACCTTGGCACCAATGCTGGAAGGCAAACAAGATTTTCGGGCCGGGCCCGATATCTGACAGTTTGAACGGCGCGATACTTTCCCCATCTTTGCCAATCCATTTTTGCACCCGCAGCTCAGGCGCTTGTCGTTCGATCTCGTTCATCTGATCCTCCAACCCCGATACAGAAGCTTAGTGGATGATCGCGCGTCGCGACGGTGCGCGAACGTCCGACCTTATTTTCCCTATTTCCTGAAGCCAGAATAGATCAGATCGACATTTCGTCCTTAATATACTCAAGCTGCCGGCGAGCGCGAACTGGGCAACCATGCGCTGGTGAGCCTTGAGCTTTGCACGCTGCCCATCCGTTTGAGAGCGAACCTGCAACTTCCGCTCCGCATACCGCAGATCAGCGTACGCAGCCTTGGGGTTATCTACCCTATAGCCATTGGGTATTGGGAATCATGCTGGCCTGACGCTATGTTCGATACGCGATTTTTTACGATGATAGAGCATCTGTATCTGATTTTTAGTCGATTGGCTTATTCGGCGGATGTGCGGGCAAATGCTTTACGCAGAGTACTGAAATGAAGGCCGGCTTCGGTCTGCCGTATCGAGCAAGAGGGGTCACTATGGTCACCAGAGGTTTCACCGGTCGCGGTTCAGGCGACCAGTCCGATCGGATTCCGCCAGGTCAGCATCTGGTGGAGGATTTCCCTGTTCTGTCGGCCGGCCCTACGCCGAGGGTAGAGCCCTCCGACTGGAAATTCACAGTCAAAATTGGTCCGAAGCCCGTCAAAACGTGGAATTGGGGCGAATTCAACACTCTACCAAAGACCCAGGTGACAAAGGATATTCACTGCGTCACCTCTTGGTCCAAACTGGATACCGTTTGGGAGGGTGTACTCATTGAAGACATCCTTGCAGATGCAGAGCTTGATCGGCCTACCGATTTCGTCTTGGCGCACTGCTACGATAATTATTCGACAAACGTCCCTCTGACGGATCTGCTTTCCGGGAAAGCGATGGTCGCCCTCAGTTATGCGGGCAAGCCACTTTCCCGCGATCATGGGGGGCCGGCGCGTCTTCTAGTGCCGCACCTTTACTTCTGGAAATCCGCCAAATGGGTGAATGCGCTGCAATTCACGACGCGTGACGAGGCCGGCTTTTGGGAGCTGCACGGCTATCACATCTACGGCGATCCGTGGCGCGAACAACGATACACCCATGACTGAAAACGAAGCGCAAGTCCGTTCGTGGCAATCATGCGTGATCGACGACATCATCCAGCAAACACCGAGTATCAAGAGCTTCTTCCTTCGGTTGAGCAAGCCGTTCGCGCACACCGCAGGTCAGCACGTCGATATCCGGCTGACCGCGCCCGACGGCTACAGTGCAATGCGCAGCTACTCGATCGCGTCATCGGCAGTTTCGACCCCGATCGTCGAGATAGCTATCGAGCGCATGCCGGATGCCGAAGTTTCGCCGTTTTTTCACGACATCGCGGCGATTGGTGACGAAATCGAAGTTCGCGGTCCGCTCGGTGGCCATTTCCTTTGGCCTGAGCCTGCCATAGATCCGGTTCTGTTGATCGGGGGAGGCTCCGGCCTCGTGCCGTTGATGGCAATGATCCGGCAGCGCCGCGCATTGGCCCAAGCCGTTCCGACAGCGTTGCTCCTGTCCGCACGAACCGCCGAGGACGTTCTCTTCTCAGAAGAACTTCATTGCATCGAAATCAGCGATCCGGCGTTCGTCCTGGCGCTCGCGATTACGCGCGAGAAACCGGTTCGCGCATCGGACTTTGCGCGACGGATCGACGGCATGATGGTCCAAGAAATTCTAACCAGGCTTCAGGGAAAGCCGACGCAAGTGTTCGTCTGCGGGTCTAACGGATTCGTCAACATCGCAACCGATAGCGCGCTGCTGGCGGGCTTGGACGCCTCCATCATCAAGACGGAGCGCTACGGGGGCTAGCGGCGCGAGCTATCTCACGTCGCGCCGATCGTAGACGTGCGCCCTGGGAAGCTTTGGCGATCAACGTGAACCGTTTTGCCGAACACAGTCTTCGTACCCCCCGGCCTCTAGAACGCCTTCGCTCGCGATACCTGGCTCGACATCAAGCTCAATTTGAAAGTTCCTGCACTATCCGTCGTCCTGATATGCTCGACCAGCATGATGGGCGATTCGAGCGGGACCGCTTCCGTCCCAATCGAGGCTCGGTTACCTTAGAGCATCGGCTCGGCGCTACAGGAGGCGCGTGCGGCCTCTGCCTGGCGGTGAAAGCACTTTGGGCCATGTCGCCTGGATAGCGGCCAATCGTCAGCATCTGCTCCGATGTCGGCCAAGGTGCAGTCGCCATCTTTGAACGCCGCGAATTGGAGATCAACGCCATGACAGCGATCCGCGTGCAACTGCCGGAGATGCAATATGACAACTGATGTATTGCTGTACACCACGAATTGGTGCCCGTTCTGCCGCCGAGCGAAGGCGCTCCTCAAGGAAAAGGGCGTGCGATGGAAGGAGCTCGATATTGAGGCGGATCCGGCTCACCGGCAGGCCATGGCGGAAGCGTCGGGGCGAAGCTCCGTGCCGCAGATCTTCATCAATGGCACCCTTATCGGTGGCTCCGATGAGCTATTCGCGCTCGATGTCAGAGGCGAGCTCGACAAACTTCTCGGGCGCAACCCGCCTGCCACCTGAGGAGGTGCGGCTTGGGGCAGCCAGCCCGCGAGCCTTCGCCGGTTGATGAATACAAAAGGAGAGTCCGTTGGTCTCAGCCATCTGGAAAGACACTACTATCGCCACAAGCGACGAAACAGTCATCGTCGAGGGAAATCACTACTTCCCACCGTCAGGAGTCGACCTGAGCCTGCTTGAGATGAGCCCGCACACATCTGTCTGTCCGATCAAAGGCGCCGCGCGCTTCTTTCATGTTCGCGCGGGTGACGCGCTCAACGTGAACGCCGCTTGGACCTATCCCGCCCCCACTCCGGATGCCGAGGGTATCCGGGATTACATCGCTTTCTGGAAAGGCGTGGACGTTGCCTAGCAGACTGGACGGACGACTTCGCTGATAGCCATGCGGGCGCCGACATCTCAATTATCCTGCCCACCCCGGGCCTCGTCGGCTGCAGGAATCTGCCCGGCACCTTAGCGCGACCCGGCACTGGCGGTCTCGCACCCGCCGCGCCTCTGTTCTATCAATAAGGATGGATGACATGGAGCATTCCGAGTTCGATGCCGCTTTCGCGAAGCTTGCGGAGGGATACAGAGAAGGGACTTATGAAGGCCGGCGTTTCAGCTTGATCGTCCGGCGATCTGGGGACGGACGTCGCAACAGTCTGTTCGCCAGGGAGTTGGACGGGACTGACATTGTCAGCTTCAACCTCTTCCGCGTTACATCAGATAGGACATTGTTGAAGCCGTGCGAAATGTCCGCCGAAAAGGTCGTAGCGTTCGTGCTGGAGTTCCGACCGGACACCTGACGGGCAGAAGAAGATCCCGGCCAACCGGCGCGCCTGCGACGGCCGGCTATCTAAGGCTGCGCAAGCCTATAGCCGCAGCTCATTGCACTTCGTCTGGCGAGGAATTCAACATCGATACGTCGCCATCCGCGGGGATATCGGTACAGGCGCCCGTGTAAGCCAGATTGAGAAATCCTAAGCGATGACTAACACCAATGACGCCACCCTTCCGACACATTCTATTCTTGAGGAATGCACAGCGATGGCTGTCGTCAACGCTCTGAAGATTATTCTGAAGAACAGCTACGCGATCTACCTTAAGACAAAAAATGCCACTCGGGCGCATCCCGCCCCTACTTCAGGGACTTTCACTTGCTTCTCGCTCTGTCACTCACAGCATCGGCACGCCCATGACGCATGGTATCCAGGCCTCATAATTTTCCCATATAACCTTCTTGTCTTTTGCGCACCCAGAAAGACTCGAGGCTTTAACTGGACAGATGAGCCCTCGAGGGTAGTGTTCACCTGATTGGCTTTCTCATATCTGATGTTGATTCGCACAGTGTGCCAACCAGGTGATAGTTTCAAAAAACCTGCGCTTCAGAGCGAATTAGACGATCTTCGATAAGAGCGATCCGCCTCAAAATCCAAAACATCTAACATTGTCCTAGAGCCATATTTGTACCTAGTACTATGGCGCTCCCATTAACACATTTGATGATGCACAGAAAACTTAGCTCATGATAGCTTTCAGCTAACAGCTATTCGGAAGCCCGAAAGGATTCAACCGTTTAAGCGTGAACCGTCGATTATAAATACTTTCGTAAGTTAGCTTTAAAGGACGCTTTTAGTCCTTGTAAATACGCATTACGACTCCACAGCTACCAAATCCATACGGCGCCAGCAACCATTAAAACACCCGACACTACTAAAACAATAGTAGAGGCGCGATTGCTGCCTTTCAAAGTATGACCAACACCCACATCCATAACTAGGTGTCGAATTCCGGCTACGAGATGATAAATAAATGAAGAGTATACCAACCAGAAACTAACTTTGCCGAAAGGTGAAGAAAAAATCTCCTTGACTTCATTAAAACCCTTTTCTGACTCCAACGATTTGCTCAGCATATACAGTATCAGTCCCAGAAAAATAAAGAGCATAATTCCTGAAATCCGGTGCAGAATCGATGTAAGCGCCGTGAGAGGAAGCTGAATGGTTCGAATATCAAGATTAACCGGCCGCTTTTTATTCATTTTGACTCCAGTCAACAATTCTAGTGGGGGATTTCAGTTTTCGATCTCATTCATCATAGCAGCTGTAACAAAAATAAAGAAGCATGGACGACTCTCAATGAGTTTATTTCGCTATGGTTTAGACTATGTTCAAATGGCGATTCAGCGTTTAATTGGTTTTGGGAAAAAAGAAGAGTTTAAGGAAATTTTGGCAATTTTAAGAAGGCAGAATCCTGATAGGATAAGGGTTCTGTGAAATTTGTCGTGTACAGAGAAATTTTTAACAAATAAATGCTCAATGCCTACTTTACTCAATGTCGACCCACATTCACCATGGCAGAAAGGCACATGCGAAAATATGAATGGTTTAATAAGGCAATATTTACCTAAAGAGATTGATTTAAATCAGGCAGATCAGCATTATTTAAATCAAGTTGCCATGTCACTGAATACTCGTCCTAGAAAAGAGTTAGATTGGCTTACACCATTAGAGAAGTTTGCTCAAATTTTTGATTATCATAAGGCTTTTGAAACTGGCGCTCCTCATGTTTGAATTCGCCTGTTTGTGCATTTTCATTAGTTTTAGTACGTGAAGGACAAAAGTTCACGACTCTTGATTTGTTGCTTATAGTCTGTCTAATTGTATTTTCTTACCTATCATTCAAATATTGGTACATTCCGTTATGGAATTTTAAGGCAAATAATTCGAAATGTGACACTTAAAGGTATGATAATCATGTGCTCGAATTACCTATTTCCAAGTAAAAGAAATTTGATGCTTTTGGGTGTCGATACTAGCCAGTTCGATCTTGAG
>NZ_MVOM01000070.1:0-12627 GCF_002018895.1 Acinetobacter sp. MF4640
AATACTGTTTTGTACCTGCTAAAGTTCCAGCCTTTGCTTTGGTATTCCAATTTGAAAGAGTTTGCATTGAAATGCTAAGTTGTCTAGCTGTTTCCGAGACATTGCCTTGATTGGCTTCAATTAATTTGATGGCTTCAGCTTTAAATTCTGTGGTGTAAGTCTTGTGTTTCTTGCTCATGGTAAACTCCTGATGAGTGTGTTTAGTTTACCAAGTTAAAACCTCCTGTTTTTTCAGCACACATCACTTTTCATAAAGCTCATTTGCATTCATGGGTTGGTTCAATCCGTTTTTTATATTTTATTCAGCACAGCCAATGTCGCATTGAGCATATCGACTGAAACCTCTAATTTTTTTGCTAAACGGGCCATGTGGCCGTCATCAAGTATTCTTAATGCCTTATGTAATGAAGTATAGTTTTTTAGCTCTGAAAACTCTTCAATTTTTTCATTGATATAGACATCATCTAAACCAGCTTCTTCAAAACACTCAATTACAGATAAGCCAACATATGAAAGTTTCTGTTTTTTAACATATGTTGATTGTTTTTGGTCTATTAAACCAAGTTTCACAGCAATTTTGTGGCTTTCACCACGCTTAGGTAGTCGATTGTTTGTGATGACCCTTGTATTGAAAAATTCTTTTTTTACTTGTTCAAAAGTCTTAGCCATTACGGGCACCATCAAAAGTTAATTATTTCGATCGTTTACGATATATCTTTAGAAGTACAAGAAGCGAATAAATTATTAATCTTGGTTCGCTCTAGCGCGTGGATGTGCATCTTTATAAGAACTAATCAACGTTTCGTGATCTACAAGAATATATACTTGTGTCGAAGATAGTGATTTATGACCTAGCATTTCCTGAACGGCGCGAATATTTTTTGTTTTGTTATACAAGTGCGATGCAAAACTATGTCTCAAAGCATGAGTACTACCAATATGTCCAGAACCATGCGCCTTTAACAGAGCTGTAATGCATGCACCTAAATGGTTTTTCGCAATATGTTTGCCAGATGGTGCAATGAATAAATATCCGCAGTCTTCTACTCCAGCTTTTGAAATCCAACGATTACGAACTAAAAGCCAAGTAGAAATAGCCTCTAGTGATTTTTTTCCTAAAAAAACAATCCGTTCATTATTTCCTTTACCCAATACCTTTAGTTGCATAGCACTGAGGTTGATATCACTTAGTTTGATGGCATGTAATTCAGAGATACGTAAACCGCCAGAATAAGCAATTTCTGCAGCTGCTAGATCTCTTAACTTTTGATTATTGTATTTCGGATTTAATGGCGTCTTGTTATCAAGTATCTCATTCAACGTATTCACGGCGATCGGGCGCGGTAAGCTTTGATTTTTGAACTTAACCCGAATGTCAGAAAAGAAGTTTTCAGGTATATATTCCTTACGCAGACAATAGTTCAGGAAGTTTTTTAAAGCTGATAAATTTTTGTTGAGTGTTCTTGCAGAAACAATATCAACATCGATTCGATGCAACCGAAATGATGTGATGTAATCGCGGTCTAGTTCCAATAGATGTTTACCTTTAAAAAAAGGCATTTCTAACATCAAAAGTAAGCTCTTTTTGTATTCATTAATTGTCATGTCGGACTTATTTTCAAGCTTCAGGCTATCCAGCCATTCTTGAATCAATTCCTCATTCGTCATGCTATGCATGGAAAGGTTTTCCGACATAATAATGCTTAAAGCTCTTGGATGGTTTTTTCTAGCTGAACCTGTTCGTCAGCCTTACTTAATTTTATGACATTTTGCACAATATCCATATATTCTTTTACTGATATTTTGCCATCTGCTTTCGCTGCGTCCACAGTTTTGCGTAAAAATGGATTATCTGAATATTTTTGGAATAAAGTGAAGGCTTTAAGGTCATTCAACGCGTCTGCATTAATTGAGCCATTAGAATGTTTAATGATGCAATTTTTCACCTGGTTTTCAGGTGTTTTGATGTAAGTAACTTCGGGCATAAATAGTTTGTATTTTGTAACCAATTGCACCTCATTAGAAGCTAAGCAACTGTATACAATTTGCGATATTGGTTCTTTTGGACCACTAACACTCCACCCTCCCGTAACCATTAAAAATGGGATGTTTGAATACGGGTATTTGAATGTATCATCAACCAGCTTATTAAACTCATATGCTGTCGATAGGTAGCGATCGTTTGTAAAAACATCAACATGTGACATATCCTTCGGAACTTCTGTGCATCCCCCGATCATGATTACAGATGCAATTGAAAGAAGTAATTTCTTCATAGTTCTAACCTTAATTAGATATCCTTTCTAAGTTACAAGTAACTTTTGCTTAGGCTACGGTTAATATTTATCCAGGAACAAAATAAAGCGGTCGATAGTGACCGCTATATACATTAGAAATTGAATTTTTCAGTGTTGTACGCATAGATTTTATTAATATCAATGCGTTTACCTTGCATGGTTGTTATTGCAGTTGGTTGGAATTTAATTGCAAGATCTTTAATTTCAACGTCTTTCCATTCTGGCATGGAAGACGGTATATCAATAGTGCGGCGCTCTTTGGTACGGGTAGCTGGTATCCAGTGGTTTAACTTAACCATTGAGTCACCTAACAATGTACCTCTTTTGCGATCAACAATGCGTAAGTTTCCTTCCACCGAACGTATTTTTAAACCAGAATAGTTATCAATTCCATAAGTAAATGTGTTTTGGTTTTTACCGTAAAAACGTACTGTAAATTGATCGCGCATATAATAATCGTAATGTGCTTTTAATACCTGAAGCATAGTTTCACGATCTACAACATTTTCGACAATATCTTTGTCAGTACGTAAGGACTGCAGTTTATTAAGTGTTGGTTCAACATTCAATTGTTCGTCTGATACGTTTGGATTAACTAAAGGGTTACGTTGAGGGTAGAAAATATCGTTTAAGTAAGCTGTGTGCTGAACTAATAAATACATCGCTCGTTGTCGAGTATTCATCTGTTGATAAAGGTGAGCTGTCGCTTTGTATCGTTGATTTGAATTGTTCTCAAAATAGCTATCAGACAGTTTATATTCGCTGATTTCAGGTGTAAGGCCACCAGCAACAACATTAAAGTTTTTAGATGGCGTTAAAAGCCCCACGTAAGCTTCTTTAAAGTTTGGATTTGGGGTTGGTACATCATCATAAGCAAAAGCAGTATGTGCTATTACAGTACCAAGGATACCCACCATCGCAGTTTTTAATAGTTTCATTCAGTATTCTCTGTATAACTTTAAAAGGGTTTTATGTTTGAAAGTATAATACTTTATTTTTGTGCATTTAAAAAACCACTATTTAAACTTAAAGTAAAAATAATAATATTTCTTAAACCTATTTAACGCCATTCGTTAAACTATCGCTTAATCTCATTAGTCTTTTAAAGGTCAGGTAGTTTTTTGGTAGTAGTTTAGAATTAAGCGTTAAATTTGAGCATTGATCTAAGTCAATTTGGGCATTTTGATCGATAGGAAAGAGTTGTCCTTGATATGCAAAACCAGTCGAATTTTTAGCGATCGACTCAATCAAAAATACACCGTATTTATCTTGTTCCGTGGCCACTGTACTTAAACCACCTAAGGATGTAATCAGGTTTTTAAAATATCCTGGTATTGCGTTCTTAGTGCGTAAGAATTCTATTTGATTTTCAAATGCTTCAGGTGTGAGACATAACATAAAAGCATTTTTCTTTTCTTCTGGCGTTTCAAATACCTTGCCATTGGTCCACGACAGGATATTCGGCTTGAATACATGCAGTACTTCAACCGATTTAAGAAGATCCGCTACATTTGTTTTATGTTGTTCATCGGCTTCAGGCACAAACTGATTTTTGGTATATACCGCAGTACAAAACCACTCATAATCAATTAGCTGATTATCGGCATCTAATGGTTCATACAGCAAATACACGGCGCTATCACGCTTAATGGCCAACAGTGGTGATACTGCATATTGTTCTGCAAACTGAGTGATTGCATCCAAGAGCTCACTTGATATGTTGAGTTTTTTGGCATTGAATTCATCGCAAATTAACAGTAATTCTTGAGTGAGTGTTGGTACCACGTTTAACGGCGAACCAGTCTTGTTCAGCATCTCGTTAATAGCATTCTCAATTGCCCCTTTTGTTAGGCTATTGATGAACTGCAGCTGCTCTAATGAGATCCCTTCATGATCCAAAGCCTGTATGACCAGATCAAAAGCATGACGAATTTTCTTCTCAAAATGGTTTGCGTACGATAATCCCCAAGCGTCAGAAAAAAATGAGACTGTTTGTTCTGTATAGCTGGTATTCATTAGGGTTTTGGCAAGTTGCGCGTTACCGATTAAGTCACTTTCATCTTCTAATTTTTTACGCAAGTACTTCTCAATACCTTGTTTGCGAACGTACTGGATCTTCTTCAGGTTTTGACTTGATAGCCAAGTCTTATATTGCGATACAGCATATTGAATGTTCATATCGGCATATGCAGTAATACGGCAAGGTATACCATCAAAGAACGTTGGTAGAAGCACCTGTAAGAGCTCTAAATCACAAAGAGAAGCATAGATAACGCCGTCAGCCACTTCAAGGTCTGTAATCTTCACTGAGAATGAGTGAATACCGACTCGAACCAGTATTAATTTATCGGTATTTATTAGCACCGCATCATAAGAACTTTCACTGGTGATATTGTTTGCTTTAACCCATTTTTCCCAATGGTTAACGATATGGCCAGAAAGCGCTTCACGAGTATCGAAAGGTTGATCTAGATCTGCAGTTGCACTTATGAACGTATCTAAGCTAAACGCATATCGTAAAGGCTTTAGCTCGATATATGTCTCAATCGCTGTTGTATGTTGCTGAATACCATTAGTAATGCTTTGGAGCTTCAGTGCATAGTTCAAAGCCTCAAGCTGGAGCACTTCATCATCACCGATCTGCTGAAACACCGATGTAGCATATGAAAAATTAGTTTGTTCGCCGTGAATATAACGTCTTTCTTGCCCAATCTGCAGATACAGATTTTTGGCATCAGATTGGACTAAATCTAGGTAATTTTGTGGCTGAAGATCCTGAGCAAGTTGCGTAAAAGGTATTTTAATTTTTGATACTTTAGGTGCTTTTTTTAAACCTTCAATTGATGTCGGAAATTCAATAACATCTAAAATAAAATCTAGGTTTAAAGTTTTAACATCTATGATCAAATGGTTTTTATAAAAACGTCCAATCAGGTTATTAAAAAAACAAACTTGGGTTTTATGGTTTAGCATAAATATACCTTTATGAATCTTAAAGATCATCTTATAATAGTAGTATAAGTTTTAATACTATTTATCATGTGGTATTTTTAAACAAAGATAAAACTTTTAGTGAGTTGTTTCATGACAGAATCAGTTGTACCAAATAATAGCGCTTCAGAGAACGCACAAATACCAGGTACGATCGGAACATCAGCCGTTGCAGAACACAAGGGCGATAGTTTTAACGGCACAAGCATCATCACGATTGGTCGAGTTGACTTAAGTAGTTCTATTGAGCCTCTATTTGTACCAGTCTCAACATTGTGGTCCATCACACCGGGTAATTATCCTTTAAGCGCAGAAAATATTAAAAACTGCACGGCAGTACGATTTGAGGGTGAAGAACTACTTACCCAAAACTTCGCATTAGGCTCAATTGTGGTTTATAAAATCAATGGTGTTTTAGGGAACCATGTAATTGTGGTCAGTGAGGATCGAGACGGCGGTAACGATAACCGTGCGATTTACTGCAATAGCTTCAATACAACATGTAATATCTTATCTCAGTACGGTATTGCCTTCGCTGAGCTATATCGCCGCAAAGTATTAGAGCTTGATCAAGTCCTCTATACCAACCTCAATAGATCCCTTTTACAAACTCTCTATGCAGAAAATGAAACTGACGTTATTGATTTAGAGTGGAATACAAAGCACCACCCTACTCTATACGTTCATGCGTCAAACTTAGTTGCATCTGAAGAGCACGGTTTTGTGAAATATGATGGTCGTATGGCTGGTATTGGTACCTTTTCTACAAAATGTCTAACTGCAGACCGTAACGGCAACTTAATTAAACCAGAGCTAGCCTTCCTCAATAACATTATTGAAATTAATGTTACTGAAAAAGATGCGTTAGAGTTCTTGAATTGCTCTATTACGAATAACCGCTTCTTTTCGCGTATGGTTGATCAACTCAAAAGTGCTGGTCGTAAAGAATATGACTTCATCACGAACAACATTGATTTCTTCGCCGTACATGTGAAGCTTAACCTTGAAGAAGATCGTCCTAAAATTACGCGAATGGTTTTAGCACCAGATTTACCAATTCTGGAAAACTATTTGTATAAGCAATACGATCCAACCTACCTTGGTGAAGCCGTTGACGACTTAATTCAGTAATACAGATCTAAAAAAGCTAAAAGCCTACAATGTAGGCTTTTTTAATGCAAAAAGGAAAAGGCTTAATAATTACGGAATCCCAACCTGAATAACTGATATTTTTAGCGACCAAAGATCAAACTAAATAAGTACCCAACCCCTTCACCTTTCATACCATTAGCAATATGAAAAGCAATAGCTAAACAGATGATGACCGTTCCATAGAAAAATAGGTACGGTGCTAAAACACCTTTGAATTTCTTTTCCATTTGATCATGTAATGTGTATTTGATCGGAGCGGAACTTTGATTACGACTATTATCACTTGGAGTATCACGATCTTCTGACTGAATAAGATTGCGAACTCTAGGAGCAACACCCTGATCCCAAGAATATTCTTTAAGTTTTAACTTGTTTACTAGGTATACAATATCATCACTAGCAAGACTAATCCCCTTGGTATGGAGTCTAGACAAAGTATCCACTGAATTGGCAATATCGGTAACATAAAACCACTTTCTTACCGAATGAGACAAATCCATTTGCGTACTAGATAACTCATTCAGGATGATGCAACCACTAATAAAACCTAAGTTTTGGTCGGTAAACAATTCAGCACTTTTGAACCACTCTAAAACAGCAAATCTGTTCTTCCGAATCTGAACAAATGGATTAATCTGAGAGCCACCCTGAACCTCAAGCTCACCATTAATCTGCCATTCCCCATTTTCCGACCCAACCAGATTGCCTGAATAGTTTTTTAGGTCAATAACAACGATTGCTTCCTTGGTGAAAGCAATAACATCAATTTCCTGACCTGACCACATTGTGTTATAGAACAAATAAATCCAATCTTCACTATTACCCCAATGAAGCTTCAATTGGGTTAATAAGTCTTCAAACATTTTTTGTTCATTTTTCAGGTGGCTAATATCACCATAATACGCATGAATAGTCATTATTAATCCTCATCCGTATAAAACAAAACTTCACCGCATTTAGCACAAGAGTTGCGAATTTTGTAAGTATTGTTTTTTAAGGCATATCTGCGAATTGATGTACTTTCGCAAAAACAACATTTCACGATATTTGTAGTCACAACACATTGAGGGTATTCAGTCTTATACCATTCAAGTGTTTGCGTGTTACGAACAAAGCGCTGTCTCTGTGATGTGTGCTGAGAAAACAGGAGGTTTTAACTTGGTAAACTATAGACACTCATCAGGAGTTTACCATGAGCAAGAAACAGAAGACTTACACCGCAGAATTTAAAGTTGAAGCAATAAAATTGATTGAAGCCAATCAAGGCTGATATGTGCTGAATTAGCAGGAGACTTTCACTTGGGATATGCTAGGCAGCTAACCGATAAAAGTTCTCTGCTATTTGATTTGGCGTTTTAAAGGTAGAAAACTTAGTATTTAGACGCCTACCTTCTAGAGAAATAACGCAAATGAATAAAATGCTACCATCAACTTAAAATCATGATATGTCACGGCAAACTTCACACTTTCTAACTGTTGGCATAAACAACATACCATCCATCTACTGAAGTAGAAATTTTTTGAAATGTGCCGATGGTGTATTTTCAAGCATATTGCCACGACAAATAACGTAAAGATTTTTGTAGGGGGTGATCCCTTCAATTTTAACGCTTCTTAGTCGACCACTCTCGCACTCATCGACCACAGACGAAGAGATCACCAATGAAATACCCAAGCCTGCCTGTACTGCCCGTTTAACCGCCTCTGTGCTTCCAAGCTGCATAGATACACCAATAGAATCTGCCACGCTTCCGAAAAAATGCTGTAACAGACGCCCTGTGCCGCTACTTGTTTCTCCCCCCAGCAATTTCTCTCCCTTCAGCCAATCTAATGGAATACTCGCCAATTTGGCCCACGGATGCTCCACCGGCACAATCACAGCTAGTTCTTCACTTCGCCAAACGCATGCATCAAATCCCTCTCGTTGATCCCACCATTCCATAATGGCCACATCGACTTCAAAGTTTTCCAGTTTTTTCACAATGGTAAGATTATCGCCAATGACTACATCAAAATTGCAAGTTGCTGTTTTCTTGAACCGCCTCAAGTGCGGTGGCAATACATAGATGCCGATATTCGAGCTCGCGCCTATTACAAGACGATTTGTGTCGAATAATGCGCACGCTCTGGATCCGGTGCGCACTAGGTTTTCCGCATAAGGCAAAAACACTTTGCCTTCCTCTGTGAGCGTACTACCTGCGTTGTTTCGCACAATCAGATTGACACTCAGCGACTCTTCTAGGCGCCTAACATGCTGAGTCACAGCTGACTGTGAGAGCCCTGTGTGCTTGGCTGCTTCACGAAAGCCACCCCGATTCACGACAGCCAGAAAAGTAACTACGCGTTCAAGATTGATCAATTAACGCCTTCCAAAATTGGATTATTGATAGCATCGGATGGCCTTTGGCCGGTCAGTGCCTGTAAGATATTATTGGCTGCTAGTTGCTCGATTTCGAAACGCACGTCGTCGACCGCAGACCCCAAATGTGGGGTGAAAAATGTTTGCGCTGTATTGGTCAGTAACTCCTGCGGAATAGCTGTTGGCCTATCAACACGGATCCACTCTTCCAATTCGAAAACATCTGCCGCATAACCCGCCAATTTTCCAGATTCAAGTGCTTCGGCAACAGCTAATTCATCGACAACTGAACCACGACACGCATTGATCAAGTAGCTTCCTGTGCGCATTGTGCCAATTGTTTCTGCATTCAATAAGTGCAAAGTTTGCGGCGTCATTGGCAGCATAGGTACAACAAAGTCACTGCTACTTAATAATTCATCGAGACTCACCTGTCGTGCATTCCAGGCCTTTTCCTGCTCTTGATTCAAGGCGATGTCATCGCAATAAAGCACCCGCATATCAAAACTCGATAAGCGCTTCGCAATCGCTCGCCCGACCGCACCCATACCGATGATTCCGAGTGTGCGTCCTGTTAAACCCGTTCCGTATAGTTCCGGTCTCCACCCGTTAAATCCGTGAGTTCGGATACGGCGATCCCCCTCGGCCAGATGGCGAGTCAGGCCAAGAAGCAATCCAATTGTCAGCTCCGCCGTTGGGATGGTCAGAAGGTCCGGCACGATGCTGAACCAAATACCACGGCGGGTACAAGCATCGACATCAAAGTTGTCATAGCCTTTGAGTGCTGCACCTACAATCTTCAATTTAGGGCAGGACGCAAGAAAATCATCATCGATACTGTCAGGCATGAATACCATCAGTGCGTCAGCATCCTTTGCTCTCTCCAGCAATTCTGCGCGCGACATAGTATCGCGGGTCATGTTGGGAACGACATCCGCAACAGATTGTAAATAATCGATAATTTCAGGATGAACCCAGTGGGTAAGAACTATTTTTTGTTTCATGTGTATACCTGATTTTTTATATGGGTTAGCTACTTGAACTTGCGACGCAAGAATGAACTGAATGTATCAACTAGCGTCACCATCCCAAGAATGACCAGCAATATCGCGGATACTTCTTGGTATTGCATAAGACGCAGCGATCCTATCAACTCGAAACCTATACCGCCGGCACCGACCATTCCCATCACCGTTGAGGCGCGAAAATTGTATTCCCACCGATAAATCGCGGTGTCGGCCATTTGCGGTAATACTTGCGGAAAAATGCCATGAAATATCACTTGTAGCGGGCTGCAACCTGCGGCCTGCGCAGCTTCAACTGGTGCTTGATCTGTATGCTCAATCGCTTCCGCAAAAAACTTAGCGATCATGCCGATTGAGTGCAGGCCTAATGCCAACACACCCGGCAGTGCACCAAAGCCGACAGCTGCCACGAAAACTATACCCATAATAAGCTCAGGAACAGATCTCAACACATTTAACAGAGCACGCGCAGCCTGATAGACCGCTGGATGTGGACTGGTATTGCGTGCAGCCAAAATACCCAAGGGCACGGACAAAAGCACAGCGATGGCGGTTCCAGCAATACTCATGGCTAAGGTATCGAGCACTGGCTTGACCCATGCTCTCCACTCACTAAAGTTGGGAGGGAACATCTCACCAATGAGACTAACAAGACTTGGCACGCCTTCGCCTAAACGCTCACCATCAAATAGACCAACGTAATACCAACATCCGACGACAATAGCTAAAATCAATATCACATACCTAACTACTCGATTCCAGCTTTGGCGCTGCTCTGACAATATGGCTTCGAAGTTCGTATTCATTGTAGAGACCTCAAAAAATTAGAACTTGGAAAAATCTAGCTTTAGCAAACTACCTAAATCACGCACGACATCGTAATCCTTATCTGTTGCAGGCCCGAATCCATCAGCCTTGAATGGTTTCAACACGTTCGGATCTTTCAAATCGAGGAAGGCAGCACGAATTTTTACTTTTAGCTCTGGTTTTAAGTTAGAGCGCATAGTCCATGGGTACTGAGGAAACGGTTTTGACTCCACTAAGACCTTCACTTTGTTTAGATCGATCAAGCCGCTCTGAACGAGCGATTTGAAAATGGGCTTGCTCAGACCACCGGCCTGCGCGTGTCCATTCTGAACTGCCATCGCCACTGCATCGTGAGCGCCTACGAAATGCTCCTTGTAATCCTTTCCGGCAAATAATCCTTTATCAGCAAGCATTGATTTGGGGATCAGGTGGCTGGATGTAGAGGCCTTGTCACCCCAGGCAACGGCTTTTTTCTTGATATCTGTGATGTTGTTGATGCCCGCCGCCTTATTCACAATTAGCACTGACTGATAAGTTGTTGTGCCTTTTTGTTGCATTGCTGCAAATGGTTCAATCTTACTTTTCTGTTTGGCCAATACATAAGACAAGGGCCCAAAATATGCAAGATCAATACGACCGAACCGCATTGCTTCAATCATTGATGAATAGTCAGTGGTAACAATAAGCTCAATCTTTTTGCCCAGAGCTTTTTCAAGATACATCTCTAGAGGCTTATTATTTTTAATGACGGTTGATCCATTTTCATCAGGCAAGAGAGCAACTTTTAATGTGCCGGGGTCAGGATTAGGTGCGGCATATGTGACACTACCTAAGAGGCAAAACGATATTAGAGCCAGTACAGCGAATAGCTTTTTCATGGTTATTTCTCCTCAGTTCTTAAGTTAAACAATGGTTATGAGTAATATTTGGAATGTTTGAATTCAATTACGCTTTTTGTTCATAGAGTTCAGTTACATGCGTTTGTGTCAGAGCCGCTGGTATTGCATCGAACACAACCTTGCCATGAGCCAGACCGACGATTCGGTCAGCATAGCGTTTAGCGAGATCGACTTGATGTAGGCTGACTACAGCGGTTATGCCGTCTTCTTTGCATATCTGGTGTAAGAGCGCCAAGACTTTGTTGGCGGCTGCTGGATCAAGGCTTGCCACAGGCTCGTCTGCCAAAACAAGTGCCGGTCGCTGCGCTAATGCCCGAGCTATACCCACGCGTTGTTGCTGACCGCCACTTAACTCATCCACTCGTGAGAGTGCTTTGTGAAGTAGCCCAACGCGGTCAAGGCTGTGTAATCCAATAGATTGATCCTCCTTCGATAGAGGAAAAAGAGTACGAAGCGTCGAGTGATAACCTAGTCTACCCATTAGCACATTTTGCAAAACAGAAAGTCGACCAATTAATTGATGCTGCTGGAATATCATGCCAGTACGCCGACGATGCTCTTGCAATATTTTTTTGTCCAACAATGAACCTAACATTGTAATGTTTATATTGCCGCTAGTGGGTTTTTGCATCAGGTTAAGACAACGGAGCATTGTTGATTTGCCTGCACCAGAGGCACCGAGCAACACTGAAAACTGTCCCTGTTGAAACGTGAGTGAAGTTGGATGCAACGCAATCATTTGTCCGTACTGGACGGTAATATTTTGAAGTTGAATCATTGCTGCCAGACCCTCGTTGTTGTAATCAATCTTTATTTTTGATTACGAAATCAGATAATGAGGTGAGCATAACGACTCAATGTTACAGTTTTATTGCGAGCAATTAGCAATCGCACTCAAACGCTTTGTTCATAGAGTTCAGTTACATGCGTTTGTGTCAGAGCCGCTGGTATTGCATCGAACACAACCTTGCCATGAGCCAGACCGACGATTCGGTCAGCATAGCGTTTAGCGAGATCGACTTGATGTAGGCTGACTACAGCGGTTATGCCGTCTTCTTTGCATATCTGGTGTAAGAGCGCCAAGACTTTGTTGGC
This sequence comes from Acinetobacter sp. MF4640, assembly GCF_002018895.1. Taxonomy (NCBI): domain Bacteria; kingdom Pseudomonadati; phylum Pseudomonadota; class Gammaproteobacteria; order Moraxellales; family Moraxellaceae; genus Acinetobacter; species Acinetobacter sp. MF4640. The sequence goes on from NZ_MVOM01000070.1 coordinate 12,626, forward strand.
GG
>NZ_MVOM01000071.1:0-12354 GCF_002018895.1 Acinetobacter sp. MF4640
TATCAATACTTTTAAAATCAAAATAATACACCTTATACGAAATTCTTAAAATTTTCCTATAAGCATCAATATCTTAATAAAAGCCGTTCTAGGGTTAAGCGCACTGGAACGGATTTGTCATGATTCTTCACGTTCCACAGCCATTTTCCAAACGATGCTTCACATTTTTTATGAGTAAAAATAAAAAATTATTTTGACTCACACTCTTCTAACAACGCCAAATAATCATCAAAACAATGTGGATGCTGTAATTCAAAATTCATCTGCTGCATACGCGTAGCATGAATTTGTTTGCCTGATGACACAGCACTTTCCAAAATCAAAACTGGCAGTCCTAACTGCTGTTGAAACCATTGGATGATTTCATGTAAAGGCAGTGGCTGGCTATCGCTACAAATATAAGACTTTTCAGTATGTTCCACGTGAAGCAAGTACACTAAAAAAGCAGCCAAATCATCAACATGAATTCGGTTTGACCAATGCAGTTTTGGATAAGATTTTGTGGTTCCCGCAAGTTTAATCATACGAGTAACTGAGGTTCCATAAATTCCTGTTGGACGCACAATCACACATTCAGATGGATAAGCCTGTTGCCACAAAGTTTCCATGTTCAATAGCACTTGCCCTTGCGCATCGCTCGGTTGGGGATAAGTATCATCATCAACCCGCTCCCCTGCACTTTCACCATAGACACGTGTGGAAGAAACCACGATCACTTTCTTTAAAGAATGACTTTCTAAGGCATGTAGCATGGGTGCAATCGAGTCTACAAAAGTTCGCTGATACGCCTCCATCGTACTGCTCTCAGGCGAGAGTAAGACATATACCGCATCAATCGGTGCGACTTGAGACAAATCCAGCTGATGAATATCTTGAATCAAATGCTCAGCCCAATCATCTGATTTCGGACTTCGGCTAATTGTGGTAATTTGGTGGCCTTGCTGAAATAACTGTTTAGCAACACGCTGAGATGTTTTACCATAACCTATAAATAAAATATGCATTTAGCACCAAATCACAGACAAAGTTGAGGGGACATGGCTGCAGTCCATCAGTTGCAGGGGGTCGGAGCTGCCTCTGCTGCACTACTTGAAAAGTTGAATCTCTTCACTACAGATGATCTATTGTTTCATCTGCCACGAGACTATGAAGATCGTAGCACGATCATCCCCATGAACCAATTGACTGTTGGGCGTAGCTACCTACTCGAAGGAACGATTCAAGGCGTGGACTTTCCGCCGGGTAAACGTAAATCGATGGCGATTGGACTGCAAGACGACTTTGGCAAAGTGACTTTGCGCTTTTATCATATTTATAAAGGCTTAACGGATCGTGCAAAGATCGGTAATCGTCTGCGTATTTTTGGTGAAGTCCGTGTGGGTGCACGTGGCTTGGAAATGTATCATCCCGAAATTCAGCTCATTACAGAACATACGCCGCTTCCACAAACCCAACTGACTGCGATTTACCCCAGCACAGAAGGTCTGACTCAGCCTAAATTTCGTGAATACATCAAACAGGCTTTAGCCAAGCACAGTGATGATTTACCTGAACTGCTACCTGCAAAATTTACCAATGGCTATGCACTTAAACAGGCGTTGGATTACATCCATCATCCTCCTGTAGATGCCAATATGCTGCAATTGAGCCAAGGCTCACATCCTGCCCAGCAACGTTTGATTTTTGAAGAATTGGTTGCGCATCAGGTCAGTTTATTAAGCCGTCGTGCCTATATCCAACAGATTGAAGCACCACGTATTTCTGCCAGTCGTCAGTTTGCCAAACAACTGCTCAGCAGTCTGCCTTTTGAAATGACCAATGCACAAAAGCGCGTCTCCAAAGAAATTGTACAAGACTTAAAACTCAATAAACCGATGTTACGTTTGGTTCAAGGCGATGTCGGTGCAGGCAAAACCTTGGTCGCAGGCGTCGCAGCCTGCCATGTCTTAGAAGAAGGTTGGCAAGTAGCATTAATGGCACCGACTGAAATTTTGGCGGAACAACATTATCTCAACTTTAAAAAATGGTTTGAGCCTTTGGGACTTAGTGTGTCTTGGCTTTCAGGTAAACAAAAAGGTAAAGCCCGTGCCGCAGCCGAACAAGCCATTGTCGATGGCACAGCGCATCTAGTGGTAGGTACACACGCCCTGTTTCAAGACAATGTCCACTTTGCCAAACTTGGATTAGTAATTATTGATGAGCAGCACCGCTTCGGGGTCGATCAGCGCTTAGCCCTACGCAATAAAGGCGCGCAGAATATGACCCCACATCAATTGGTGATGACCGCAACCCCTATTCCACGGACTTTAGCTATGTCTGCCTATGGAGACTTGGACACGTCCGTGATTGATGAACTTCCACCCGGACGAACGCCGATTCAAACTGTAACCATTCCACTTGACCGCCGAGAGGAAGTCCTACAGCGTATTGCTAGTAACTGCCTAGAAGGCAAACAAGCTTACTGGGTCTGCACCTTGGTTGAAGAGTCTGAAACCTTAGATGCTCAAGCTGCTGAAGCGACCTATTTAGAAATTAAAGAACGTTTCCCCGAACTCAACATTGGCCTTGTACATGGCAAAATGAAAGCCGACGAAAAACAAGCAGTGATGCAACAGTTTAAAGCGAATGAATTACAACTCTTGATTGCGACCACAGTGATTGAAGTGGGAGTCGATGTACCGAATGCCTCGATCATGGTGATTGAAAATGCAGAACGTTTAGGACTCTCTCAATTACACCAATTACGTGGCCGTGTTGGTCGAGGCGCCAAGGCTAGCTTTTGCGCCTTGCTATATAAAAGCCCACTGTCTCAAAATGGACAAGAACGCCTACGCGTCATGCGGGAAACCAATGATGGCTTTTTAATTGCCGAAAAAGATTTGGAAATCCGCGGTCCCGGTGAATTGCTCGGTACCAAACAAACGGGTGATATGGGCTTTCGTGTGGCGAAACTAGAACGCGATGATCATTTGCTCAATCAAGCCCATTTTGTCGCAGCTCAGATTTTAAAAGACTATCCACAAAATGCTGAAGCCTTACTGAAACGCTGGCTGCCTGAAGCACCACGCTATGCCTATGTTTAGTCATCTGCTACATACTGCCAAACAGTTGCTACACAGAGCACAGCCCTGTCAGTTGTGTGGCATTGTACGCGCAGATCTACATTCGGTCTGTTTGGATTGCTGGCAACAACTCCCACTGCATCCACAGACCATTGAAAAACAAGAGCTGAGTATTCATGTGGCGGGACATTATCAATATCCTTTAGATCATCTTATTCAGCAGTTCAAATACGAACAACAACTGCATTGGCAGCCTCTACTGTCAGGCATTCTTCAGCAAATTCGCTTACCGAAAGTGCAAGCAATTGTTCCTATGCCGATTTCGACTCAGCGTTTAGCGGAACGTGGCTACAACCAATCAATGATCCTCGCCAAAGACTTAGCCAAGCAGTTCAATGTTCCCATTTGGCAGCCTGTGATACGACTGCATCAACATTCGCAAAAAGGACTCAGTCGACTAGAACGCTTAGATAAAATTCATCAACAGTTTAAAATCGATTCACAGCAACGCCAGTACGTAAAACTCTACCGACGTGTTTTGATTTTGGATGATGTCGTGACCACAGGCAGCTCGATTCAGGCACTGACTTTACAGCTTGAACAATTGGGTTGTCATAAAGTCAGCGCAGCGTGTATTGCCTATGCACTTGAATAATTAGACTACGTCAATCATCAAATGTTCACGTACCCATGGCATGACCACCTCAGTGGTCAGCGGTGCAAGTGCAGTCTGCTGGTCATTCAAACTGACCCATTTCATTTCTGCAATTTCAGCCGCAATTTGTGGCGCTTGCTGAAGCTGAACATGGTAAACATAGCTGACCAATTTAAAATCAGGTTCATTGGCGGTGGCTGTTTCAAAACGACCAACAAACTGTTCAATCGTCGCATCACTTCCAATTTCCTCCCGAATCTCACGCAGCATGGTTTGCTCAGGTGCTTCATTGGGCTCAAGTTTACCGCCCACTTGCATAAAACACGCTGTGTTCTGCTTACGCACCAATAAAAGCTGCTGCTGTTCATTCACAATAATGGCAGCAGCGACCGTAATCACCTTCATGCTTTGACATCCAACAACTCAGGATCAACCATGCCCCACTTCGGTTCAGGTGCTTGGAATTGATCCATCTGCTTTAAAATGGCTTTCACCGAATCCGATACAATCAGGCTGTCGGTAAAACGCGCATGGGTAAAGCCTTTGTCGGTGGTCATCTTCAGAAATTTAAGTAAATCATCATAAAAGCCATTTACATTTAAAAAGGCATTCGGCTTAAGATGAATACCGAGCTGCGCCCACGTCCATTGTTCAAAGATTTCTTCTAAAGTCCCTGCACCGCCTGGCATTGCAATAAATCCATCCGACAAGGCTGACATTTTCAGTTTCCGCTCTTGCATGTCTTTGACAACATGTAACTCGGTGAGGCCTTGATGCGCCAACTCACGATCCACCAGCACGTGTGGAATCACGCCAATCACTTGACCACCTGCCTCTAAAGCACTGTCTGCCACAATACCCATTAAGCCCGAGCGGCCACCACCATAGACTAAGGTTTTGCCTTGTTCTGCAATGGTGTGTCCAACCTGACGTGCTGTTTCGGAAAAGATTTGATCTGAACCTAATGCGGAACCACAAAAGATCGCAATTGAATTTGTCATTTTTTACTCTGATATTTAATTGTCATGCAACTTCACTAAAATGAATGGATATTTTTTAGCAATTTAACCATTCGATCAGTGTTTTTATTGCAATCCTTGTCTAAAATACACCCATCCACTTCAACCATTACTGCGCAAAGGAGAAAGACGGCATGCTTGAAGCCTTTTACGCCACAGAGCGCGGTAGCTTAGAAGACATCACCATTAATGGCGATTTCGATCTTCAGCCCGATTTGGTCTGGCTTGACCTCATTGCTCCCTCCCAAGAAGAACAACAGTGGATTTTAGATGCATATGAACAAAATTTACCTACGCTAAAATCACTCGAAGACATTTCATCTTCAGCTCGATTCTACCGTGATGACGACGGTATTTTGCATATCAGTACGTATTTTTTAACGAAAAATAAAAACTATCAAGTCGATGGTGAGCCTGAAGAAAGCAGCGGTGCCCTTGCCACGGTACAAACTGTGGCTTTCATTTTGCATAAAGAACGCCTGTTTACCCTTCGTGGGGAAAAATTGGTGGCGTTCCGTGCCTTTCGTGCGCGTGCGCGCCGCAATGACTACGAAATCGACTATAAAGATCCAACGTGGATCTTACTCGGTTTACTCGAGGCTAAGCTGGACGAGCTTGCGGATATCTTAGAAGATATCCACAAGGACTTGGAAAAGTATTCCACAGAAGTGCTGAATAACCGTCACCGCGAGATGATTCTCGACTTAGATGACATGATTACCCGTCTGGCCCACTTGGAAGATATGCTTGGAAAAGCACAGCTGTGTTTGATTGACTTACGTCGTGTACTGACCTTTCTATCACGCCCGCGTGCTTTAGGCAGTCATATTTATGATGCAGACATTCGAGAGCTCAGTGAAGACGTTCGCTCACTGGTTGAGCATGATGCCTTCTTGTTCCAAAAAGTGCGATTCTTACTGGACACCACCTCAGGCTTCATTAACACCGAGCAGAATGACACGATTCGTCGCTTCTCTATCTTACCCAGTATGCTCGCTCCACCAATGCTGATTGCCAGTATTTACGGCATGAACACCGATGTGTTGCCTTTTGCCAAAGGCGGCACCAGTTTTATTGTGGTGAGCCTGATCTTAATGGCCTTCCTGATTGGTCCGCTCATTTACTTCCGCTGGAAAAAATGGATTTGAGTACACGTTAAAACATTGTTTTTCCTCATAGATTTAAGAAATACAACATATAAAAAAAAGCACCCTAAGGTGCTTTTTTTATTTAAGGGATTAACTTGAGGTCATCCTGTAAATGACAGGCTTGAATCACCTTCATCATTTTTTCAGGTACAGCTTTAAAATGTAAACTATGTGCATCGGGTGTTTGACGTAACCAACGCACTAATACTGCTAATGCTAATGTACTACCATGCTCAAGCTGGGCCAGATTTACCACCACAGGATAAGACTGTGACTGAATCACCTTCAAACCTTGTTGATAGTAACTTTCAGCATTGTCATATGTAATCTGACCTGAAAGCTGCATTTCCTGATTGCTAAAGTTAATCACCTTTCACCTACTTATTTTTTCTTTTCAACCGCTGCTTCTGCATCAGGTTGGAAGTTTGCAATCGCTTTATCTAGATCGCCGCCATTACGTTTAACCGTTGCCGCGAACTGATTACGGAACTGTAAACCAAGGTCGATACCCGACACATTGATATTACGGATTTTCCATTGGTTGCCTTTATCCGCCAACTGGAAAGACACTGGGATTTTTTCGCCTTTGTTATTAAAGTCGATCGTCACCACAGGGTTTTTGCTATTGGTTTCTTTATACGGACGGATGGTATACGTCTGATTGCTGAACTTCGCAAATGCAGTACCGTAGTTTTCAATCAGTGTTTCACGGAAATTATTTTCAAACTTCGCGCGTTGTACAGCTGTACTGTATTGATTGGTTGCATAAGTCCCCATCACAATACGAGAAAACGCTTGTGAATCCACATACGGGTCTAAGTTTTGACGAACAATCGTTTTCACCGCAGCGGGGTTGTTTTGTAGCTTGGCATGGTCCGCTTTTAAACGCGCAATCAAGCCATCTGCCACTTTTTTAACAAAAGCAGGTGGTGCTTCACTTGGTGCTGCAAAAGCAGTACCTGCAAACATTGTAGTTAAAATGCTAGCTGTCAGTGTTTGTTTCAATAAAGTATTCACTACAATTGGTCCTCTTCAAATCATTCAACAAATGACACGTTGGCATCTGCTGTTTCAGCGGTTTCAGGTTGCTCAGTTGTTGCTGAAGCATCTTTCGATTTACCTGCACCGCCCGTAATAAATTTAGTAATTAAGTCTTCTAGGTCCATTGTGCCTTGGGTATTGCCAATGCTTTCACCACGTTTCACGTAGTTCAAACCGCCCCCTGGAACAATTTTCAAGTACTTCTCACCTAGCAGACCATTGGTTGCCACCATAATATAAGCATCTTCATCAATGCTGGTGATGGACTTCATGTTCGCAATAAGTTGCTTTTCCATTTCTTTTTGTTGCGCAGCATCCGCAGCGGTATAGTCGCTACTGTAACGAAGCTCTTCAAGTGCATTCTTTTCAACTTCTTTGAGTTGTGCTGCATTAAAGGTCGTTAATTTACCATCTAAAGAAAAAGAAACCGTCGCTAAACGTGTCACAGGGTCTAAGCTAATTTGATCAACTTGACCAATTTTCACCCCACTCATCGTCACTTTCGCACGTGGTTTTAAACCATTTACATTATCGAAGGTTGCACTCATTTCATAGCGATCACTGAGATTTGATCCCACCAAACCACTCACTCGCATCGCAATAAAGAACAAAGCGATACCGAATAAAATGACAAATATGCCGACTGCCAGCTCACTTGCACGTGATTTCATTAAACACCTCCAAACATGACCGCAGTCAACACAAAATCAAAACCTAAAACACAGAGCGATGAATACACCACAGTGCGTGTGGTTGATGTCGCAATACCTTCAGATGTCGGTTCACAGGCATAGCCTTGATACACCGCAATCCATGTACAAATTAAAGCAAAAACAAAACTTTTAATGATGGTGCCATTCAGGACATCTTTATAGAACTCTACGCTACTTTGAATGCCACTCCAGTAAGAGCCTTCATCTGCACCCAAGAAGTCCACACCCACCATTTTACCGCCCATAATCCCCACCGCAGCGAAGATGACAGACAGCATCGGCAAACTAAAAATACCCGCCCAAAGTCGCGGCGAAATCACACGTTTAAGTGGATCAACCCCGATCATTTCCATACTGGACAGCTGCTCTGTGGCTTTCATTAAGCCAATCTCAGCCGTCAATGCAGAACCCGCACGACCTGCAAACAACAATGCTGCAACCACAGGTGCTAACTCACGGAGTAAGGTCAAAGCAACCGCTGTACCCAGCATCGCTTCACTACCAAAGGTCACCAAGATGCTATACATCTGTAAGCCCAGTACCGCACCAATAAATAGCCCTGACACCACAATAATGAGCAGCGATAACACACCAACACGGTACATTTGGTAAACAAATAACCGAACACCTAAAGCAGTGGGCATCGAAAATAAAATTTGTAATAACATCAAGCTCGCAACACCAATGCCGCGAACCCGTTCAATCACGCGTCGACCTAAGAGTGCTATCGCATTCATGCTTGCACCTCAGTATTTAGATATGCCTTATGGCTAAATTGATAATCGACAGGCCCTTCAACTGCACCTGTTAAAAACTGTTTAACAAACGGAGAGGCATTCGCCTGTAACTGTTCAGGCGTGCCTTCACCTTGCACCTTACCTTCAGCAACAACATAGATATAGTCTGCGATCGATAAGGTTTCAGCCACGTCATGCGAGACAATAATTGTTGTTAAATCAAGAGCTTCTCGCAATGATCGAATCAGACGTGTGAGTACACCCTTCACAATTGGATCTTGTCCTGCAAATGGCTCATCGTACATAATCAGCTCAGGATCTAGTGCAATTGCACGTGCCAAAGCCACACGACGGTTCATCCCGCCTGAGAGCTCAGAAGGCATCATCTGTTCTGCACCACGTAAGCCGACAGATTCTAGTTTTAAAGATATAATTTCTGACAGTAAATGCTCAGGCAGCTTGGTATGTGCTCTTATCGGAAAGGCCACATTTTCATATACCGACATATCAGTAAACAATGCGCCACTTTGAAAAAGCATGCCCATACGCGCACGCGCAGCGAATAACTCTTTGCGTGACATTTTCGCAATATTTTGCCCATCAAAAAGCACTTCACCTTTGTCGGGAGTCAATTGACCGCCAATTAAACGCAGTAAAGTGGTTTTACCCGTACCCGATGGTCCCATAATGCCCGTAATTTGACCCTGTCGAATTTTTAAATTGACCTGATCATAAATGACACGTTCCCCTCGCTTAAAGCTCAGGTCTTTAACCTCAATGAGGGCTTGAGCAGTCAGAGGCGCTTGATTATTCATAGCTGTGCGTTTTCCTGCATTTTTTCAGCATGCATACTATAAAGGATTAAAAAACGATATGTTAGCGTATTCCGTGTCTAATTTTGTGCACGAATTGATTTCAGTTGGTTGTATTTATATTTATTTGAACTGCGAAAACAAGCTAAATAAGATGAACCACTTCATCCATAACGACTATAGACAAAGAAAAGAATGTTGCAAATCAGCAAAAAGAGTCCGAGATAATGTGCCATATTGACCTCTTTCACGTCAGAGAGTGTGGCGATTGATTCAACCTCATTATTGTGCATCATTATTATCAATACAATTAAAATATGACTCAGTATACATTTTAATTTATTTTTTTACATCCGCAGACAAAAAAAAACCAGTGTTTCCACTGGTTTTTTTATTCATTCAGACTTAGTCGTTAAACTTACGACGTGGGCGGTCAAAACCACCTTCAGTACGTGGACGATCTGAATTAAATTCACGCTTCGGACGGTCTTCGCCACCAAAAGTACGCTTAGGACGGTCTTCACCACCGAAAGTACGTTTTGGACGGTCATCACCAAAAGAACGTTGTGGACGGTCGCCAAAACCACCTTCACGACGTGGCGCTGGACGATCACCAAAATCACGTTTTGGACGGTCACCAAAAGAACCTTCACGACGTGGTTTGTAATCTACACGGTTACCGCGGTTGTCATCATTCGAGTCAAAACGTGGCTTATCGTTGAAACCGCCTTCGCGACGTGGACGATCAGAGTTGAATTCACGCTTTGGACGATCATCAAAAGAACGTTGCGGACGATCACCGAAACCGCCTTCACGACGTGGCGCTGGACGATCACCAAAATCACGTTTTGGACGGTCATCAAAAGAACGTTGTGGACGATCACCGAAACCACCTTCACGACGTGGACGATCATTATTAAACTCACGACGTGGACGATCTTCACCACCAAATGATGGACGATCACCACGAGGTTTGTCATCGTAGCTACGACGTGGACGGTCATCACCACCTTCACGACGTTTAAAGTTAGACTCACCTTCGAAGCGAGCACGACCGCCGCCATCGCGACCACCGAAACCACCGCGACCACGACCGCCGCCATCACGACCACGACCATCACGACCACGACCGCCGCCATCACGACTACCGCGTGCAGGAGGTGGAGATGGCTCAAGACCTTCAATTTCAGATACATTCAAACGTGCATCTAAGAAATCTTCTAAAGCACGGATTTTACCGCGTTCACGGTAAGTTGCTAAAGTGATTGCTTTACCAGTACGACCCGCACGACCTGTACGACCAATACGGTGTACATAGTCTTCGTTCTTCATTGGAAGACCGAAGTTGATTACGTGTGAAATGGTTGGTACGTCAAGACCACGTGCAGCAACGTCAGTTGCAACTAAGATTTTTGCACGACCTTCACGGATGCTACGTAAACGACGGTTACGAACAGTTTGTGGCATAGCACCATGAAGTGCTACAACTGATAAACCTGCTTCAGCCAATTCTTCAGCCAACATATCGGTGTCTTCTTGAGTAGAAGCGAATACAACAGCTTGATCTACGTCTTCAGCACTTAACCAATGCGTTAGTAATTTTTTCTTGTGCTCAAAGCCATCAGTCCAGTGTAAAGTCTGAGTGATGTCAGTATTCGTAGAGTGACCAGTTTCGATTGCAATACGTTGTGGATCATTCATCATGCGTTCAGCAAGTGTAATGATACGACCAGCAAATGTTGCAGAGAACATTAAAGTCTGTTTACGGTTTGCAGCAAGATCGCTAATTGCTTCTAAGTCTTCAGAGAAACCTAGATCAAGCATACGGTCTGCTTCGTCAACAATAAGCGCATCAACTTGGTCTAATTTAATTTGACGACGGTTTACAAGGTCAAGTAAACGACCTGGAGTCGCAACAACAACCTGTGCACCTTTTAACTGTTGAATTTGTTTACCAAAAGGCATACCACCCATGATTGCTGCAATACGTGCACCTTTCATGTGACGGACAAAACCAATCGCGTCTTGGCTTACTTGCTGCGCTAACTCACGAGTTGGGCAAAGAACCAAAATATTTGGTTGAGTAATTGCTTTCATACGTTCTTTGAACGGAACGAAAGTCTCTTGGGCTGCAAGTGCGTTTAACGTTGGAAGTAAGAACGCTGCAGTTTTACCTGAACCTGTTTGGCTAGATACTAAAAGGTCTTTACCTTCTAAAGCTGCAGGAATCGATTGTTCCTGTACAGGCGTAGGAGCAGTAAAACCTAAGCTTTGTAAAGCTTGTTGTAACGATTCATGTAAAGGAAAATCAGCAAAAGTTTTGCTCATAGAGTATTTCACCCGAAAAATGGGTGCTCCATTAAATATATGGTCTGATGGACATCGGCAAAAAGCGGCACAGCAATAATCGCTGAAAATATAGAATCAGCGGCGATCCGAGAACGACGATGCGTATAACGCACATTTGATTACAGCCGCAACCTGAAGGAATCGCTTAAGCGATTGGGTGGGGCGCGAAATAATGTCCTCTCTTTGGACCGGACGCGCATACACAATGATAGAAGAGAATGTTCAGGTAATGAACGAAATTTAGTGCGTGGGCGGAGTATAGCAGGATATTTTTAAAAGTCACCTTTTTTCGTGAAATTGATACAATATTTTCCTCAAAGATTGAATAAATGCAGGTTTTCACTTTAATTTTTTTGACCATCTAGAAAAATATTGAATAGCATTCTACGTTCTATCCCTCAACTATCAGCCATAAAACGCAATTAATTGTACTAGCTCTCTAATGTTGCCGTGATTTGACTGGTATCTGTGACCTGTAATGAACATTACACACAGCAAGCTTAAATAGGTGTCTATACGCTGGCTAATTTTAACCCACTTTATTTCTGAGATAGAGCTATCTTCATTAAGAGGTGATCAGAATCTGGCATAGCCTATGTTTTACAATCTATAGAGGTCAAAGCCATAAAGTAAATCACCACAAAGGTCTTTACTTTTTTCATCCTTATCAAAGAAAAAGCCCTCTTATGAGTAATGCCAGTCAGTTAAGAAATTGACTGGCATTTTCTTGGGTACTTTTGAGGCTTTATTTTGACGACTCTAGGGCATTGCCTTGATCTTCTTTCAGGCAAAACAAACATTTTAGACTGTTCCAGCAA
>NZ_MVOM01000072.1:0-12104 GCF_002018895.1 Acinetobacter sp. MF4640
ATGAAAAGAGCCGAAAATAAGCTATCTATAAGGGTCTAAATGCTAAAAAGCCAGTATTTGCTGGCTTTTATGTCTTATTTACAAGAGATTATAGAGCATCTTTTAAGTTTTCTTGATGTGCTTTAACCTGTTTGGCATATTTCTTTCCTTGACGTTTCATTTTCCAGCTCGAATGGTAGCCTGTTGGACCGACATTATAATAAGCCAAAGCTTTGGGCCAACTTTCTGCTTTTTGGTTATAGTTAGCGAGAATATAAGTGCCACAATTAATATTATTAATTTCTTCAAATAAATCGCCAGGGCAGGTTTGTTGCCAATAGCGCGGGATAACTTGGGTAAGTCCAATAGCACCAGCAGGGGAAACAGCATAATTTCTATAGCTGGACTCTTGTCTTATGACCGCCGCAACTAGTAATGGATCGACATTATAGCGATCGGCACTTTGTACAATCATGGGTGCAATACGTAGTGCTGTAGTTGGTTCAACAGCATATGCCTTTTGAATGCCATTGGCTAATTTTGCTGAACGCTTTTCAACGGAACCGCCACCAAGTGATGCACAACCAGTAAATATTAAAAAAGTTGTTGTTAAAACTAAAACAGATTTAGCTTTAATATGAGATGTTGGCAAGTATCGTTGATAATTAAGCAAACTGTATATCCATTGGTATAATGTCTGAGAAGATCATATTGAGCTGTGCAATTACAGTCAAGTTGAGACAGAAGGGACTATTTTATGGTTTTGTTAAATCCGTACTTTATTTAAGCTAAATAGAGGTGATTAATCGAAATCCTAGATTTTATGCTGTGAGTAGACCCGCTTGCAAAGATAGTTTTGTCATATAAACCCATCGTATTTAGCTTCTTTATAGGTGATTGCATGGACAAGTCAAAGAAATTCCTCTTGCTTATAGCAAATAGCCTAAGCAGTATCTACATTGGTAAGACTGGCTATTCTCCAAATATTAAGTTTGAAATTATGAGGATATAAGGCCTAATGTAAAGACATGACTGAGGACTTATAAAAAGTTTCAAATTTCAAAAAAGGGTATTTCTCACATATGGAAAACAGTATTGAATATTTGTTTTATGATGCTCATCGATAATGTTTAAAAATAGAGTGGAGATACATAAAAAATTAAAAACATTTATCTAATATTAAATTTACTCAATAAATCTAAATTCTGTGATAGCGATACGTTTTTTGAAGCCCAACAAATAAGTTCAGCCGTTGTTAGATAGCATGAATCTAAGTCCAACGCTTTCTTATTTACATTACTTTCAATGTGAAGCCATGATTCTTTATTTAGAGAAACCATGGCTTCAACATGTCCGAAAGGGATGTTTTAATTTATTTCAATTCGCTCGATGACTTTCCTAGTTCACGGCGTGCGATAATGAGTTGCTGAATTTGTTGCGTACCTTCAAAAATATCTAGAATTTTAGAATCTCTTGCCCATTTTTCCAAAAGCTCATCTTCGTTGTAGCCGACCGTTGACGCAAGTTCGACGCACTTAAGGGTAATTTCATTACAAATTCGACCAGCTTTGGCTTTGGAGATGGAGGCTTCTTTTGAGTTCAGTTTCTTGTTATCTGCCATCCATGCGGCTTTTAAGGTGAGTAAACGTGCCGCTTCCCATTCGGCTTCCATACGATAAATTTGGCTCGCAATATGAGTCGTCTGTAAGTATGGTGTTATATACTGAGGATCTAAATAATCGTTGAATATCTCTTTAATGCGTTCTAGTGAGGCCTTGGCACAACCTATAGCCATCGCTGCAACGAGCGGACGGGTATTATCAAAAGTTTCCATCACGCCAGCAAAACCTTTAGCAATATCAATTTCCGCATTTCCCAGTAGGTTATTGGCTGGCACTCGGCAGTCGATTAAACGAATAACTGCGGTATCAGAGGCTTTGATTCCTAGCTTAAGTTCTAAACTGTCCACTGTCATGCCAGCAGTTCCTTTAGGAATCACAAAAGATTTGATGGCTGAACGACCTAATTTTTTATCCAGAGTTGCCCAAACGACGATAGCATCGGCACGCTCCCCCGAAGTCACGAAAATCTTTTCACCATTTAAGATGTAATCATCACCATCTTTTATTGCCGTGGTGCGAATAGCGGCAGAGTCCGAGCCACAGTTTGGTTCAGTGATTGCCATAGCTGCCCATGTGTTTTTGAAGCGTTGTAATTGCTCTTCATTGGCAACAGCTGCAATTGCTGAGTTTCCCAGCCCTTGACGGGGCATTGATAGGAGTAAAGCGGTATCTCCATAACACATTTCAATTACACTTAAAGCGGTAGAGAGATTCACTCCATTTTTATTACCTTGTTCATTGGTACCTCGCTTGCCGACAGCGGCCCCTGCGTTCATACCTTCACCGCCTTCATTCATACCATCGACTAAAGATGCCAACATATCCAGTTCTTTAGGATAGCTGTGTTCAGCTTTGTCGTATTTTCGGGAGATAGGGCGAAGTACATTGATGGCCACTTGGTGGGCTTGATCAATCAGTAATTTAAATTTTTTAGGGTTTTGTAAATTCATGCCAATTTTCCTTTTTATTATGCATGTAGACCAGAGTGAACAATCGCTGTTGCACGTAAATCACGATACCAACGCTCAACAGGGTGTTCTTTGGTGAATCCGTGCCCACCTAAAATCTGTACACCATCGGTGCCAATTTTCATGGCTTTTTCGGCACAAAGTAAGCGTGCTAAATAGGCTTCACGGTGAAATGTCTGCCCAGATTCAGCTAGACTTGCGGCATTTAGAATGAGCATACGCATTGCATCAATTTCAATGGCCATATCGGCAATCATAAAAGCAACACTTTGACGATGTGAAATGGGTTCACCAAAGGCGGTACGTTCATTGGCATATTCAATACAATATTTTTTGACCGCCTCACATGTGCCGACCGCCATTGAACACCACATTAAATTGCCGAGGTCTAAAAATGCCGTGTAGTTGAAATCTTCATCACCTAAGCGTAAAGCAGGGGTTTGATTAAAAATTAAAGTTGCTGTTTCCGTTGCTTTGAGCCCCATAGCGGGAGATTTTTTAAACTGAATACTTTCATCCCGTCTGAGAATAAAAACTTCAGTTTGAGCATTAAGTTCAGCACTGACAAGGAAAATATCTGCACTTTCAGCCAATAGTACCAGTGTCTTTTCACCTTGAATAAAATATTGACCATCACGTGAAATGGCTTTGGTTTTTAACTGGTAAGGATTAAAAGCAGGCGTAACTTCTTGAATTGCAAAGCTAGCGCGAATGCTACTGTCTTGCGCAAAACTGTTTAAATATAAAGCTTGTACTTGCTCCGAACCCCATTGCGTAATGGCATTAATTACACTAAAGGTAGAGAGCATACCCGCGGCTAAACTAAAGTCACCTTTGGCCAGATGCTCCGCGATAAGCACATTACTCAGAATATTTTTCTCAGCAGCGACACCACCGAGTGCCTCAGGCAAAGCATAAAAGTTCAGACCTAGCTCTTCGATATATTGCCAAAGTTCTGTTGGAAAAGTTTCATTTTGATCGGCACTTGCGGCTAATGGGTAAAGTATATCGGCGGCAAACTGTGACATGGTGTCGATGGTCATTTGCTGATCTTCTGAATAGCTCAGATCAAATAATGATTTTTCTTGATTGTTGAGCCGTTGTTTATGTAGATCTTTATTGGCTTTAAAGGCTTTTTGTGTTTTTGATAGAGTCTTATAGCCCGCTTTTGAGCCTTGATAAAGCGATTTCTCCATAAATTTTCTAAGTTTTAATTGGTCAAGTACGTCGCTACTTGCCATTTTTGTGATCAGTGATAAGCCAAATCCCTGCGCCTTATTTACCATATTTGTCATTATTTTCATCCAGCAGAATTATTCTGTGGTTTTATGCTGACATAGCGGCACACGAATAACTATGTCATGACTGACATGACGTATTGTCAAAGATAAACGGTATGTGGCGTATTTTAAATTATTCTAATATTTTGTTTTTTAAGTTTTTTATTGAATCGTTTGGAATTGAAATGATTGATCAATTGACCAAAATGACATCGCGTCATTTTGGTCAATGTACTTTTAGATAAATTTTTTCACCATTGCGCGAACATTAGTTTTCGCTTCAATCACAGTCATAAAGGTATAAGCACCGATGAATTTACGGCTGATAAACATAAATTCTTTCGGTGGAACACTAAAATAGCGAGACGCCATCGACTTTGAAGCTTGCTGCATTACACGGCTATGAAGTTGGCTTGCTTTCCAGTCATAAGCAAAGTGCTCATCCATAACACCAGTAGGTAAGTCTGGGTTATTGCTTGGACTGCTGAATGCTTCAGTTGCAAGTAAGAAGACTTTAGCCATATCGGGTTTAATGCTTTGAGGGATAGAGTCGAAAAACTCATAGCCTGTCATTGCTTGAACCATTTCTTCACTACTATGATTAAACCCAGCATGAATGAGCTTACGTGCGACACCAAGTAAGTGTTCATCAAACTGTCGGATTGCGCCAAAATCAAGCAGAACGATTTTGTCCAAGATGTCATTGCCATTGCCTAAGCGAACGAGGTAATTACCAAAGTTCGGGTCGGTCTGCATTTCACCCCATTCAAAAATCTCGCGTACCGCAATTTCAAGTGATGCTTCGCCAAGTTTGTTGCGACGTTCTTGCGGAAGAGACAGCATGACTGGGCTGTTAATCGGCACACCACGCTCAAATGTCATACACAATACTTGGTCTGTGCAGTAGCCATCTATAATTTGCGGCACGATGTAGCGTGGGTCTTCTTTTAAGCGAGCAGCAAAGCGGCGTGTGGTTGCAGCCTCAATTTTATAATTCACTTCACGGTGCATCATTTCACGAACTTCATCGAACCATTGGTCGAACTCGCGTGTTTGCGGCACCATTCGTGTCAGTTTAAGCATGTTTTTGAACAGACTCATGTCAGAGTCAATGGCTTCAGCAACTCCTGGATATTGAATTTTCAATACCATCTCTAAACCATCAGACTTGCGCGTTGCACGGTGGACTTGTGCGAGTGATGCAGTGCCCAGTGGCTCATGATCGATGGTTAAATCATCCAACTTAGAACCCAACTGGCTGTGTAGTTGCTGTTTTATCGCAGGCCACGCTAAAGCGACCGTTTGATTATTTAAAGTATTTAAGGCTTGCGTGATTTCTTCAGGTAGAAAGTGTTCACCATAAAGCGCCATCATTTGGCCAATTTTGACGATAGAACCTTTAAGTTTGCCTATTTCAGAAACAAGATAATCGGCCTGTTCTTTCATTGCTTTTTTGCGTTTCTTTTCTTTTTCTTCTTCGCTAGAAAACATAGTTGTCGCATTAGAAGCAGCCCAACGTGTTCCAGCAAGCAACGAAGCTTTGGCAATCGATAAACGACGATCCATAGAGGAGGTTTTCAGTTGTTTAAGCTTATCGTTGTGATCTGACATAATTCAGTAAAATCCTTTCATCAGCAAGGGCAGCATTTTAGATTGTAACGGATAATATCGTGTATTCACGTATTAAAAAAGTTCAACTTGCTGAATCTCGAGTTAAAAAAGGCCATAAGTGTTAAGCAACCATCTAAATAAAGCCTAATCGGGATTGTTACATGCGAAATTTTACTTTAAGCGTATTTTTCTGAATCAATTCATCTTTATGCGTTTGTATGTGTTGGAGGATCATTTCTTGTACTGGTTGGTGCATAAATCCATGTGCATAACCTTTAACAATGATGATGCTCGGTAGGCTAAAAAAGAAGTATCGAGCATCTTCAAGGGTTGCACATTCATAGATCCCTTGCTGTTGCAACAGCTTCTGGAAATAGGCTTTTTCAGTGTCGACATGATTGTTTTCGGTGTCATTCCAATAGCGTTCACGCATCGCCATTAAATTGTTGTGTTTATAACTCATAAGTTTGGGGAATATTGGCAGAAGAACTCACTTTATAATAAGGCTGTTTGATCAGGTTTCAATGCAAAGCCTGTGAGTTCATGTAAAAAGCTGTGCAGTGGAAATTTTATAGAGGGCTAGTATGTTCATACAAAATAGGATGTTATATTAAAGCGCTACAGCACGTAGATGTTGTGAATGACTAGATTAAAAAATGAATGAAGAAAATTTGCTTTGGGGAAAGGAATTGAAACAAATATTTAGTGCGTTGCTTGTTGTGGGATTGTTCAGTGGTTCAGCCTATGCAATGGGCCCAACTAAAAAATATGAAGCATGCATGAAGCAAACTGGCAATGTGTTGAGTGAAATTGATGCATGCATGAGTAAAGAATATAAAGCACAAAAGAAACGCTTAAAGAAAGTATTTAAGCCGTATTTAGCGCAGGCTCCTGTAGATGAGCAAGGATTGGTTAAACAGTCTCATCAGCAATGGCTGGCGCAGCGTGATCAGATTTGTAATAACAAACCTATCGTGAAAAATGAAAAGACTGAATTACAGCGTATTTCGTGTCTGATGCAAATGACACAAACCCGTGCAGATATGTACGAAGCACGTACAGGCCGTATCAGCAAATAAGAGCAAAGCGTATGAAAATGTGTTTGCTGTGCATCAAAACATTATAAATCATAGAAAAACAGGGTATCATAAGGCGTTTTTATTATGACCTTGGAGACGCCTTTAGTGGATCGCCCGACTATTAGCCCTGAACATATACAGGAAGCCGCTGAAAACTTAAGCACAATTCGTGATTTTATCCGTTTTGGAGTGACAGCATTACGTCAATACGATGCACATTTAGGTCAAGGTACAGAAGACTATTTTGCTGAAAGTTCAGCTTTGGTTTTACAAACTTTATCTTTAGATTGGAATGCGGATGCTGAAATCTTAGAGTCGAAGCTACTACCAAGCGAAAAGACAGAAGTTTTAAACTTATTAGAACGTCGTATTAATGAAAAAGTACCGACTTCATATTTGCTTAATTTGGCATATTTTGATGGCAAGCCATATTATGTCGATGAACGTGTACTGATTCCACGTTCACCGATTGCAGAATTGATTCAAAACCGTTTTGCACCTTATTGCTTAGGTGAAAATGGACAAATGGGTGAGGCAGTCAATAACTTGCCAGAAAACCCGAATCCAAAAACGCCACAACGTATTTTAGATATGTGTACGGGCTCAGGTTGTATCGCGATTGCTTTGGCTTATGCCTACCCAGATGCCGAAGTAGATGCAACGGATATTTCTAAAGAAGCTTTAGAAGTGGCTCAAATTAACTCAGAACACCACGACAAACAGTATCAAGTGGCTTTACTTGAGTCCGACTTGTTCTCCAAAATTCCTGCTGAAAATCAATACGATCTCATCGTGTCGAATCCACCTTATGTGGATGCTGAAGACATGGCAGATTTACCTGAAGAATTCCACCATGAACCAGAATTGGCACTGGCGGCAGGTCAAGATGGCTTAGATTTGGTTCGTAAAATGTTAGCTCAAGCGCCAGATTACTTAACTGAAGATGGTCTCATCGTGATTGAAGTGGGTAATTCTGAATGGGCAATGCGCCAAAACTTTAATACTGTTGATTTTTACTGGTTACAGTTCCAAAAAGGCGGTACAGGAATCTTTGCATTGACCGCTGCTCAATGCCGTCAATTCCGTGATTTATTCATTCAATCTGTTCAAGCATAAAAGGAGTCGTTAGACATGGCAGGTAATA
The DNA here is from genome assembly GCF_002018895.1 of Acinetobacter sp. MF4640. Taxonomy (NCBI): domain Bacteria; kingdom Pseudomonadati; phylum Pseudomonadota; class Gammaproteobacteria; order Moraxellales; family Moraxellaceae; genus Acinetobacter; species Acinetobacter sp. MF4640. Next base: position 7,684 of record NZ_MVOM01000072.1, read on the forward strand.
GTATAGGGCAACTCTTCCGTGTAACGACTTGTGGTGAATCTCATGGTGTAGGCTTAATGGCGATTGTGGATGGTGTTCCACCGGGCCTTGAGCTTATAGCAGACGATTTGCAAAAAGATTTAGACCGTCGTAAGCCGGGCACTTCTAAATTTGCGACGCAGCGCAAAGAACCTGATGAAGTTGAAATCATTTCAGGTGTGTTTGAAGGTAAAACAACAGGCACACCAATTGGTTTATTGATCCGTAACACCGATCAAAAATCCAAAGATTACGGCAATATTGCACAAAGCTTTCGTCCGGGACATGCAGATTATACTTATACACAAAAGTATGGTTTCCGTGATTACCGTGGTGGTGGCCGTTCAAGTGCGCGTGAAACGGCTATGCGTGTGGCTGCGGGTGCAATTGCGAAAAAATACTTGGCTGAAAAGTTTGGTATTTTAATTCGTGGTCATGTGACCCAAATTGGGACTGAAATTGCGGAAAAATTGGATTGGAATGAAGTACCTAATAATCCATTCTTCTGTGGCGATGTCGATGCCGTACCACGCTTTGAAGCCCTTGTGACTTCATTGCGTGAACAAGGTACCAGTTGCGGTGCAAAGCTTGAAATTTTGGCTGAAAAAGTGCCTGTAGGTTGGGGTGAGCCTGTTTTTGACCGTCTAGATGCTGACATTGCCCATGCCATGATGTCTATTAATGCGGTCAAAGGGGTTGAGATTGGGGATGGTTTTGCCGTTGCAGGTCAGTTTGGACATGAAAGCCGTGATGAGTTAACCACTGATGGCTTCCTTGCGAACCATGCAGGGGGTATCTTGGGCGGTATTTCGAGTGGTCAAACTATTCGTGTTGCAATTGCGCTTAAACCAACAGCATCTATTACCACACCGGGTAAAACGATCAATATTAATCGTGAAGATACTGACGTATTAACTAAAGGTCGTCATGACCCTTGTGTGGGTGTGCGTGCGGCTCCGATTGCAGAAGCAATGCTTGCGATTGTTTTAATGGATCACTTTCTGCGTCATCGTGCTCAAAATGCAGACGTCGTTGCACCATTTGCACCGATTGAATACTAGAAAATTCTCTTTATATTTAAGAGAGTACACATTAGAGTCAGACTTCGGTCTGACTTTTTTTATTTGCGTATGAAAGCTAATCTTAAATGTAAGAAAAGAGTTATTGGCATATTATGTGTGCTATGGCTATCACGATACTCATCAAATGGCATCTTACCTATTTAGTGCCAATGTAGGACAACCTTTGATGAATCTTCATTTGGTCTTACTGAGTAAGAAAATTTAGAGAGTTAATTTTTAAAAGAAAAAAAAGGAAGGGGGATATGAATAAAAAAATAAGCACAGTCAGACGAGGCACCATTATATTTTTATCACTACTCACCATTTTGGTTATTTCATTGTTGATATATGGCTATGACAGTATGCATGACCCTGAAAAAGTTAAAGCGCGCTTATATGCTTGTGGAAAATTTGGTGATCGGCACATGCTTATTGATAAGCAGTATTTACTTTTTGGCAGAGTGACTTATCAAGGTGTTAATTACTGGGGGAAAAATATCAAAGAAGAACACGAGGCCAAAGGTTGTGATGATCAAATTCAAAGTATTGCTTTGAAAGTGAAATGGCCCGAAATGACAGCATCTAGAGAAGGCTTTAGACTAGGTTCTGAGTATAAAAATGATATCACAATCGCATTAAACCAACGCTCAGTTTGGAAAGAGGAGTGGGGAAGTAAAGACTTTTTTAATGAGTTTCTACTTTTAAAACAATACTTAAGGAAAGGAATGTCTTCTGGTGGAGAAGAGGTGAGTGAAGTATGGATAGATGAAACAAAAACATTTAACTCAGATTTGGGACTCTACGAAATAGACGTAAAAAGTGATGATGGTGTTGGAAAAAAGGTGTATTGGCAGGAGCGTAAAGGTAAAGGGGTAAGCCTAACCATTAAGTGTCTTTATTTTAAGACTGGTGCAACAAGTTGTGAATTTAATACACATCAGCCCAATTATGGGTTTAATACGAGTTATATCACTATAAGCTTTCACAGTGAGTTACTACCGCATTGGCAAGAAATTTATCAAGATGCAGAACAACTCATTCATTCTTTTAATACAGGAGAGAAACAGAATGAAGCATCTTAAGATGTATAAATCATCACTATTAAAAATGTTTAGATGACCTCAGCATAGCTCAGATGTGCGCGATAGATATGTCCTATTTTAAAGCAGTAAAAGCGTTATTTTGATCAGTATAGTGCAATGCTTGCCCTAAGCTGAGGTTGTGCTCTATAAAAATAAATGAAAGATAATACTTTAAGAGCAGTTTCAAATCTGATGATTACATGGTATATAAATTGCTCATAGAATAATAAGCATTATTGCAGGAGAGAAATGTTCTGCATTCGCCGAAGGAGCAACGACCCCGGAAACTCTCAGGCAAAAGGACTGTAATAATGAAAAAACTCTGGAGAGAAGTGTTCAATCACTCACCGAAGGGGATGGTTTAAAACGTCAAGGGATGTTTTAGATCGAAGCTCTCAGGTACACATGACAGATGGGGTTGACATCAAACAATAAAAAGGAGGTGTCTATGTGTCATGTCGTTGTCATTGGTGCTGGAATTACAGGCGTCACAACTGCGTATGAATTAAGTCAACTGGGTTATCAAGTCACCGTTGTGGATCGTCATTTATTTCCTGCGATGGAAACTTCTTTTGCAAATGGTGGACAACTGTCTGCATGTAATGCGGAAGTTTGGAACCAAAAATCGACAGTGCTGAAAGGCATGAAATGGATGTCTCAAAAATCTGCCCCTTTATTGCTCAATCCTGCGTTTAGTGTGCATAAATATGCATGGCTGATGGAATTTCTGGGCAATATTAAACATTATGAGGCCAATACCCACGAAACAGTGCGCTTAGCTTTATTGGCTCGTCAGCGTTTATTTGAAGTTGCTGAAAAAGAGTCAATCGACTTTAATTTAGAAAAACGTGGCATTTTACATTTTTATCATAATAAACAAGACTATGACGTTGCTATTCGCGTCAATCATATGTTGAATAAAGGTGGTTTGGAACGTTGCGGTGTAAGCAATGAAGAAATTAAGCAAATTGAGCCGACACTGACCGGCGACTATTATGCTGGATTCTATTGTGAAGGTGATGCGACGGGTGATATTCATAAGTACACCACAGGTTTGGCTGAAGTTACCAAAAAGTTAGGTGTGAAGTATCGTTTTGGTATGGATGTGACAGATATCGAACATTTAACTTCAGGTGTTGAAGTAAAGTTACAGCCAAGTTCAGAGAATGTTGAACTGCTTCCAAATGAAGTGGAAATGTTGGCTGCCGATGCTGTTGTGGTTTGTGCAGGGGTGGGTAGCTATCAATTGGCTGAATTGGTCCAAGAACGCGTCAATGTTTATCCTGTAAAGGGATATTCGATTACGGTGATGTTAAATGACGAAGAAAGCCAGCAAAATGCGCCGTGGGTGAGTTTGCTGGATGAAAGTGCGAAAATTGTAACTTCACGTTTAGGTAAAGATCGTTTCCGTGTTGCGGGCACTGCTGAGTTTAATGGCTATAACCGTGATATCCGGGCAGATCGGATTCAACCTCTTGTTGACTGGACCAATCGCAACTTTAAAGTCTCGACAGAGCATGCGGTGCCTTGGGCAGGTCTTCGCCCCATGATGCCGAATATGATGCCTGTAGTTCGCCGTGGAAAGCTAGAACGTGTGTTCTTTAATACAGGACATGGGCACTTAGGTTGGACGCTATCTGCAGCAACTGCGGCAATGATTAGTCAGGAAGTCGCGACAGCGTATCCTGTTTAATTCGAGTGCATTCTTGGAGGGATAAAAACAAGTTTGCTTCGAGCTTGTTTTATCATTTTTGTTCAATGGTGTTATAATTCTGCCTTAATTTCAAAAGATTGCTCACAAACGAATACTTTAAACTTGAGCAAAAATAAGTAGTATTGTTTCAAGCAATTAATGACTAATGTGAAGGTGAATAATGATTAACATGAAAATGGCTTTGGTGGTTTTAGCTTCTGCAACAATGCTGTCGCTTGCAGCATGTAGTGACAAAAAACAAGAGACTGAACAAACGTCAGTGGAAAGCTCAGCAACTGAAACACCAGTGACCAATATAGAAGTTAGTCCAGAGATGATTGATGCTGCACCTTTAGAGTCTGAAGAAGCAGGTGCATCAGCACCAGCGGCAGCGTCTGAAGCGAAATAAGTCCAAAGATCAAAAAGCCTCCCAATGTGGATAATGCTGATCAGTTAAGACAAAATAGCTGAAATGCGGTAAAAATGAGCGTATCCAGATACGCTCATTTTTTTATGACTTTTTCTCAGAATTTAAGTTCAGCATTTCAGCAGACAGCTCCTTCACTT
>NZ_MVOM01000073.1:0-11243 GCF_002018895.1 Acinetobacter sp. MF4640
CAATAAAAAGCGTGTACACAGTGCACTGGGTTATGTATCGCCTTTTGAGTTTGAAGCAATGTACTATGATAAGATTAACCCGTTAGGTCAGGTGGCCTAACTTAAATAAAAAAGTCTCCGACAAACCTGGTACGGTTCAAAATGCTTTTGCCAAGCAGAAATCATCTATCGAACTGCTAAAAAAATCACTTGAGGATAAAGATAAAAAACTATTTTCAGAGTTATCAATCGAACATCCTCAAGATCATTCTACAGAAATCAAAACTATCCTTGAAAGAATTTCTCAGATTCGAACTGAATGCATTCAGAAAAATGATCAACTTTATTCTTTGCAAAACGAAGCTAAAAATGCATTACGTTTAGATCATATTTATATCTTCTTACAATCTATTAACTACACTCAGTTAACTTCAGATATAGACCTAGCTTTTGAAGCCATTGCTCCATTAGAAATTGAACTTGCAACACTACAAACTCGAAAAACCACAATTACTACTGAAATAAAAAGTGAAGAAGACAAATTAAAATCTGAGGGTGAAGCTTGTCGACGCATTAAGAATATTCTAAATCATGATTTCGGACATCAAGCCTTAAGCCTAGAACCAATCGAAGCCAATACAACAAATGGGAAAGAGATTAAATTTGAAATCCAACGTAATGGTACTAAAGCCCATAATCTCAGTGAAGGTGAGCAAAGCCTCATCTCATTTTGCTATTTCTTAGCAAAAATCCAAGATGATCTAGATCAAAATAAGAAACCGATTATTTGGATAGATGATCCTATTAGTAGTTTAGATAGTAATCATATTTTCTTTATCTTTTCTCTTATTGAAGAAAAAATTGTAATTAATCAAAAATTTGGGCAACTGTTTATTTCAACACATAATTTAGAGTTTTTAAAATACCTAAAACGACTCAATGGGAAAAAATGGGGCAATATACAATTTTTTATTGTTAAAAGGAATTTTGACTCCTCTGCTATATTCCAAATGCCAATCTATATGAAAAACTACTTTTCAGAATTTAATTTCTTATTTCATCAACTATATCTCTGTGCAAGTGAAGAAAACATTAACGACCAAAACTATAATATATTTTATAATTTCCCCAATAACGCAAGGAAATTTTTAGAACTATATTCTAATTTTCATTATCCAGATGGATTTTCCAACACCGATACCGAAAAACTTCAATTCCTTTGGGGCGAACATTTAGTATTTACATTTACTGATAGAATCAATAATGAATACTCTCACTTGGCAGGAATATTTGAAAGATCCTTTACACCTTTAGAACAACCTGAAATGCATAAAGCTTCTTTTGCTATTCTAAAAAAAATTATTGAGTTAAATCCAAGACAATACGAAGGTTTCTTAAAAAGTATTGGAATAGAATCGACTACATTAGACCCTCTTTATATAAAACTAACTACATCAAAAAAGAGCGCTTAAGCGCTCTTTTTTTAAAGATAATTTTCGTCAACTGCCGCGCGCAGAGCGCTTGGCGTAAATTTGGCTAAAAGCTATCGCTTTTAGAAAGCCCTCACTGCCGCAGGCGTAGCCTTTGGCGTAAAATCGGTAAAATGCGTTGTATTTTAAAGCCCCGATTTTACTCCCATTCAATCGTTGCTGGTGGCTTAGATGACACATCATACACAACACGAGAAACATCTTTAATTTCGTTCATGATACGAGTCGAGATTTTATCGACAAGATCATAAGGAAGATGTGCGAAGCGTGCTGTCATAAAGTCAACCGTTTCAACGGCACGAAGTGCAATCACCCATGCATAACGACGACCATCACCGACGACGCCAACAGATTTCACCGGTTGGAATACAGCAAAGGCTTGTGCAGTTTTATCATACCAACCGCTAGCACGAAGCTCTTGCATAAAGATATCATCTGCAAGACGTAAAATGTCTGCATATTCTTTCTTCACTTCACCCAAAATACGCACGCCCAAACCTGGACCTGGGAATGGATGACGATATAACATTTCAAACGGTAAACCTAAAGTTGTGCCTAAACGACGCACTTCATCTTTAAACAAATCACGGATTGGCTCAACCAATTCAAAAGCTAAGTCATCTGGTAAACCGCCCACATTGTGGTGAGATTTAATCACATGCGCTTTACCATTTTTGGTTGCAGCAGATTCGATCACGTCTGGGTAAATTGTCCCTTGAGCAAGGAAGTTTACGCCATCAAGCTTACGCGCTTCTTCAGCAAAAACTTCAATGAATTCACGACCAATGATTTTACGTTTTTTCTCAGGATCAACTTCACCTGCAAGTGCAGTCAAGAAACGCTCTTCAGCATCAGCACGAATCACTCGGATACCCATGTTTTTCGCAAACATGTCCATCACTTGCTCGCCTTCATTCAAACGAAGTAGGCCATTATCAACGAATACACAAGTCAATTGATCGCCAATCGCACGGTGTAAAAGCGCAGCAACTACTGATGAATCAACACCACCCGACAGACCAAGAAGAACTTTTTGATCGCCAATTTGTTGACGTAATTGTTCAACGCGTAGGTCAATGATGTTTTCAGAGTTCCACAGGCTACGACAGCCACAAATGCTGTGTACAAAGTTCGATAATAACTCTGCACCTTTTGCAGTGTGCGTTACTTCTGGGTGGAACTGAATACCGTAGAAACGACGAGTTTCATCAGAAACCATCGCAACTGGACAGCTTGGTGTGCTTGCAGTGATTTGGAAACCTTCAGGAATCGCTGTCACTTTGTCACCATGGCTCATCCAGACTTTAAGTTGGTCTTTGGTGTCTTCAAGATCACCAATCAACTTGTCACGAACTTGGATGTTTACTTCGGCATAACCGAACTCATGTACAGTACCCGGCTCAACTTTACCGCCAAGCTGTGCAGACATGGTTTGTAAGCCATAGCAAATACCCAAAACTGGTACACCTAAGTTGAACACAACTTCTGGCGCACGTGGGCTGCCTTCTTCGTGTACGCTCTCAGGACCACCTGATAAGATGATACCGTTTGGATTAAATGCACGAATGTCTTCTTCAGACATGTCATAGGCATACATTTCAGAATATACGCCAGCTTCACGTACGCGGCGTGCAATAAGCTGGCTATATTGAGAACCGAAATCCAAAATAAGGATACGATCTTCAGTAATTTGAGTATTGGTAGTCATGACAAACAACTATGAAAGGCAAACGAATATAAGCGCCGTATTCTAGCATTTTTCCGCGCATAACGCACATAATTCGGACAAGCTTTATACAACGCTTAAAACCCAATGGTTTTTATATCAAAAAGCACGCTTTCGCGTGCCTGATGTTTATTTCAAAACTTTTTCTATTTTAACGACTTCAATATCGGTCGGTTTATAACGATGTGTATCCACCTCGCCCACAACCTGCACCTTATCTCCTGCTTTAATATTGGATGCTTTCCATAAATCGTCATCAATATCCAGCAAAATAACTCCTGTACCATCGCTGAACTCGTAGTGGTCTTCATTGAGATGTTTCAGCAGTGTCCCTTTTAAAGTGACCGCCGTTTCATCTTTGAGCTTTGCAATGGCTGACACAGAGACATGATTCTTTGCTGCTGCTTGTAAAATGATATGGTCATCTTTAGCCCATGCACTAGCGGCAAGACTTAGACTTGTAATACATAACCCTATTTTAAAAAGATTTTTCATCTTATTTTCCTCATGTTTTATTGATCTTGATCAAAACAAAAAATGAACGTCCACACCGTACTTTTTTGTAAATAAAAAAAAGCAGCATCGTGAATGCTGCTTTTCATTTTGAATTATTTTTCAATCAGATGATCTAGACTCATTTTTCCTGCACCATGTAGCATTAGAAAAAATAAACCACCCGCCATTGCAAAGTTTTTCATAAAGTTAATGCTGTCTTGCGCGCCATCGTGAAAAATAAACGCAGTAATCATACTAAAGAGACCTAAACCAAACGCAGCAAAGCGGGCTTGAAAACCAAATAACAGCGCTAAGCCACCACCAAACTCAACTAAAATGGTTAAAGGTAATAGCGCTCCAGGAACCCCCATAGACTCCATATACCCTACAGTTGCGCTATAAGCTGAAATTTTTCCCCAGCCTGCAACAATGAAAATATAAGCTATCAGTACACGGGCAATTAAAGCTAAAACTACATCTGTATTGGGTTGATTGATAATATTTTTGGCCACAACATTTCGATTAAATATTTTTACACCTTTAAATACGTTTTATTTGAAGTTGTAGCTATCTTAATGTTCTCTATTTTTAGAATAAATATCCATTTTCATCACACATACTTTTAAGATAAGAACACTGATAGCTAAATTTATTTACGTTTTAATACTGACTTCTGATAACGAGACTGCTAGGATTTCCGCACTCTTTTGCTTATTTGTGCCCCATGGAACTGATTGATTTTATATTACATGTCGATGACCATTTGCTTGAGTTTATCACCAACTATGGGGTTTGGATTTATGCAATTTTGTTTCTCATCATCTTTGTGGAAACAGGTTTGGTGGTCATGCCGTTCCTACCCGGCGACAGCTTATTGTTTGCCGCAGGTGCTTTAGCAGCATCCACAGGTGCAATGAATCCGTGGACTCTTGGTGTTTTACTTTTTATCGCGGCCGTACTGGGCGATACGCTGAATTATCACATTGGTCGTTATATTGGACCGCGCGTTTTTGAAATCGAATCCCGTTTCATCAATAAACAACATCTGATTAATACGCAAAAGTTCTTTGAAAAACATGGTGGTAAAACTATTATTTTTGCACGTTTTATTCCTTTTGCGCGGACTTTTGCACCTTTTGTAGCAGGTGCAGGAAAAATGGATTACAAATTTTTCCTGTCTTATAACCTGATTGGTGCATTCTGCTGGATTGGTTCATTTATTACTTTAGGCTATATTTTTGGTAATGTGCCTGTGGTCAAAGACAATTTCACGCATCTGATTTTCGGCATTATTATTATTAGTGTCTTGCCGGGGATCATTGGTTTTATTCGTGCCAAATTAAAGAAAAAATCAACCACTGAAGCTTAAGCAAAAAAACGTAGAATCACGGGAAACATACACACCACCAACAACATGGCCGATCCTTTATATAAGAGATCGGCTTTTATTTGTTTGGACTCACCCGATAAAATGACACGGCCAAAAGACATCCAGAACAGTGCCGTTGGCAATAACACCAGACTAAACACCGCAAACACCAAAAAGAAATTGGTGGGATTATTCCAGGCTTCATAGGGAAAAATACCCGCAGCAAATAAGACCGCTTTCGGATTTTTCAAAGTAGAAAAAAACAATTGTTTAGGTCGAATCGAGGTAAAACGTTGATTATGTTTTTCTAAGTGTGAGCTTTTCCACAAATGAAAAGCCAGCCAGAACACATAGACTGCACTGAGTGCATGTAAAAGGTCTATCAGATAAGGCCAAGTCGGGGTGCTAAGATGAATCAGGAGTGCCCATAAATTGATGGCATAGAAATACCCAAACAGTTCTGCGGGTACAAGTAAGCTGGTCTTCGCCAGACCTTGCTGATGTGCAGAGCTTGCGAGTAAAGCATTGGTTGGTCCCGGAATCATCAAGACAGCAATCATTGCCAATACAAACAGCCAACTCTCAATCATAGACATCCAACAACAGCATTAAAGATGCGCAATTTAGCCGAAAAAGAGTGGCTTCCTCAAGTCAAAGCCAAAAAAAAAACACAGAACCCATGAGGTAGAAAAGTGCATGGTAAAACGATAGCACATTGTTTTATTGAGATTATTTTCGAAACATTTTGCTAAGATTTTAATGACTGCTGAAAGGTTGAACCCTTCAGCAGAATGAATAAATGCGGCATTAATTCGTCTTATTTTGCACGGTAATCGCACAGCCTTTGAATTTTGCAGCCTGTACAATCGCCTCTTGCTGACCCAAAAGTCGTGAAATTTCAGTTTTTTTGGTGTTCGATGATTGTCCCATATTGACTGAAACGCTTGGACCAAAGCCCCAACCGCCACCATGACTCCATCCACCACCCAGACCTAGACCCACGCCCACACCCGTACGTTTCGCAGTAGGTACACCTTCATCTAAATGTTGCTGAATCCGATTATATTCTGCTTGTAACTGTTGGCAGTTCAAAGCTTGATACTGTGTAGGAGAGACATAAGTCGGTTTAACCGTTGTGGCACAGGCACTCAATAACAGCATACTGCCCATTAAAAAAGCAATTGTGATCTTTTTCATGCTGAATCTCGCAATTTATTATTCTCAATCTCATTGAACAATGATTGATAGGCCTGCGTCAATTTATGATCGTGTGCCAAATGAATTAAGGGTAAATTTTTGTGATGCGATTCTTTCATCAGCACCGATGGGGGCAACATACTTTCTAGTACAGGAAGACCTTCATCCTTCAGCTGTTGCACCACTTCACGCGGAAGTTTGGCCTGCGCTTGGAACTGATTCACCACAATGCCTTCAATTTCCAAATGATCATTATGATCGTCTTGAGTTTCGAGCACATTTTCGATCAAAGTTTGCAATGCACGTTTAGAAAAGACATCACAATCAAACGGAATCAGGACTTTATTGGCTGCAATCAGTGCCGACAAAGTAAAGAAGTTAAAGGCTGGTGGTGTATCGATATAAACACGATCATATTTTCCAGCAAGCTGTTGTAACGCATCACGCAGTTTATAAATTTTATGTTTTGACTCTAAAGCATAAGCCAATGCCCCGAGGCTTGGGCTGGCTGGAATCACATCCAAATTTTTAAAAGGGGATTGGTGTACATAACTTTCTAAGCCTTTAGCTCGTCCTTTTAGGATCGAACCAATGGCACTGCCCAATAGACTTTTATTTTGAGTCGTTCCAAGCACTTCTTCAAAATAGTTTTCAATATTGGGTTCTAAAGCTGGTTTATCTGCAGAATACGTTGCGTCATCGCCCAATACATACTGACTCGAATTCGCTTGCGGATCGAGATCAATCAATAAGGTTCTTAAGCCTTGATATGCACTAATTGCCGCCAAATTTACTGCAATACTGGACTTACCGACACCACCTTTTTGATTAAATACCACACGTGTATGCATGAAATCCCCTCCCTCTTGTTATTTTTCCGCTATAGATAGCAGTGTAGCGCAGAACAATCGCTGTGCCGATGATTATGTCTAACAATTAGCCAAAGTTTGGTTTAATCATGACTAAACCTAAAATGGATATCATCGCTACCACCGCCAAGAATAACCCCACTCGGCGCTGTGTAAGTAAAATGCTGTCTTCTTTTTTATAAGCTTTCGACAAAGAAGATAACATCACTAAAAATAAAACCACTTTGGCATAAAACCATGTTTGCACATCAAAGTTTTTCATCACTAAAAGTGCAACCCCAGTCAGTACAATCTCCAGCATGCTTAAGTGCTGAAGAGCAACAAAAACTGTTCGACCTGCTGGATTGGGTTGATTGCCTTGAACGCCTTTAAATAGCGTCATGGCACGCGCCAAAATCAATACACATGCCAAGCTGACCGCACTCATATGCACGATCTTAATCAATAATTGTGTTTCCATGACTGAATCTCTGCTTAGCTTTTCGGGGCATGTGCGCAATTTGGGCTGGAAGTATCTTGCCCTTGCCATTCTTCGGGTAGAAAAGCATGTATAGCCAAAGCATGAATTTTACCTGGACTAAGTAAATCTCCTGCTACCGCATAAATTTTTTGATGCCGCTGAACTAAACGTAATCCCTCAAAAATATCACTCACCACGATCACTTTAAAATGTGATTCTTTCCCTGGGAAATAGCCGCCATGACCAGAAGATTCATTCACGACTTCTAAATGCGATGGGGAAAGCTGTTGTAAGCGTTCAATCAGTTGCTGCTCCAAGCTCATACCTGTCTCCAAAAAATGATGATTCGTTCAAAGTATACCTGTTCCTTCAGGATGTTGAATGTGTAAAACCCTTTCAGACAGCATTAGGCACAACGTTTCGCGAGTAAAAGTTAAAAAGCTCAAGGTATAGTCTAAAACTGGCTTTATTTTATGCAATTAAACTCAGCTTTTTCATAAAGCTATTGACCCTGAACTTGCTTGCTGTATCATACAGCGCTATGCGGGAATAGCTCAGTTGGTAGAGCACAACCTTGCCAAGGTTGGGGTCGCGAGTTCGAGTCTCGTTTCCCGCTCCAAATTTTTTTCAGTGTAAGTTTTAGCAAAAACTGCTCCATACGCGGGAATAGCTCAGTTGGTAGAGCACAACCTTGCCAAGGTTGGGGTCGCGAGTTCGAGTCTCGTTTCCCGCTCCATTTTTTAGTGTAAGTTTTAGCAAAAACTGCTCAATACGCGGGAATAGCTCAGTTGGTAGAGCACAACCTTGCCAAGGTTGGGGTCGCGAGTTCGAGTCTCGTTTCCCGCTCCAGATTTAAAAAGCCCTGATCGAAAGATTGGGGCTTTTTATTGTTGATTTAATTGATATTTATTCATCTAATTAGAATTATTTACTAAAGCCTACTTATAAATTTTACTGCCCAGCTCTATATTCAGTGCCCAAAATGTGACCATTATGTGCCACACCGTATATAAATCACCTTAAATGACCTCAAACGCTACTCACTTACATACAATTTTAGACTGTTTAGATTTAAAATAGAGGCCTAAAAAATCGAATTTCCCCCCCAAAATTTGAACTTATTTCTTAAGTTTGTGACCAATCACTTTTCTAAAGTGACCATCGGTGACCAAAATTTTTACCTATAAAAGCTCATTTTTAGATATTCATCTAAGTTTTAAATAAATCAATTCAAATTATCTAGATAAATTTTAACGATCGTTCAAATTTCATATCTACTTTGTGACCAATCAAGATTTCAAAGTGACCATCGGTGACCAAACTACTCTTCACTGGACTGATTATTAATATTTTTTTTAAAAATCAATAAATCTCCAACCTCTACCTCTAGTGCTGTGCAAATCTTATCAATTGTCTCAAAATCAATTCTTACAGACTCATCATTATAAAGTTTATGTAAAGTAGATTTATTAATTCCAGTGCTTCTAACCAGATCAGCAACTTTTAGCTTTCTTTCTGCCAACAAAACTGCCAAGTTTGAAATAATCATAAAATTTCCTAGTTAGATAGTAAAAAGTACTTGCAAAGACATAGAAATATGATAATTTACGTTTTAAGGATAATTTTTCCTATTTAACTAGTAAAAAATCAGAGGCTTTTATTATGTCATATACCTATCTTACAGCCCAACAGCTGGCTGAAAAAATTCAGTACGACGCTCGTACTATTCGCAATCAACTTAAAGATAGCGTCTTCATTGAAGGTGTTCACTATATTCGTCCTTTTGGTGGACGCAAGATTCTCTTTGTCTGGGAGCGTATCGAAAAGGAAATGCTGAAATTTACAGGTTTAAGCATGGATGCTCTTCAATAATTGACTATAGAGGAACTATGAATATGGCTAGCATCCGCGAACGAAATGGAAGGCTCATTGCTGACTTCCGTTATATGGGTACTCGATGCAGAGAAACAACGAGCCTTGAAGATAACGCATACAACCGAAGAGTACTAAAGAAGCGTCTAGAACAACTGGAAGCGGAAATCACTTTAGGTACTTTTGAATATGAAAAATATTTTCCTAAAAGTAAAAAAATTGATGACTTCAAAGAAAAACGTAGTCAACAAATTGCAGTACAAACACAAGTGCCACTTTTCAAAGATTTTACAGCTTTGTGGTTTAAACAGAAACAAATTGAATGGAGAGGTTCTTATCAACAAAAAGTAGCGATTGTCATTAAAAATTACTTGTTACCTGCTTTTGGTAATCTTGTTTTAACAAAAATTAAGAAGTCAGACTTGCTGAACTTCCGCGCCTCTCTCGCCAAAGTGACACACGGAAAAAATCAAACAAGTCTGAAAGCATCTAGGATTAATCAAATCATGACGCCTTTACGTATGATACTGAATGATGCGGCTGAACGATACGAGTTTGAGTCGCCTTATAAAAATATTAACAATCTGAAAGAAAGTAAGATTGAAGTCACACCTTTTTCTCTGGAGGATGTACATAAAATTATCACCACGGTACGTGATGACTTCAAACCTTATTACACCATCCGCTTTTTTACGGGCATGCGTACTAGTGAAATTGATGGCCTTCAATGGAAGAACATTGACTTACCACGCCGTGAAATCCATATCAGAGAAGCGTTAGTAAATGGGGAACTTGGTGGAACCAAAACTTATGGTTCTGACCGTACCATACAAATGAGTGATCGGGTTTATCAGGCCTTTCTACAACAGAAAAGCTTAAATAATGGTAAATCCAGTTTTGTCTTCTGTAATCGTGATGGTGGGCCTCTCGATTATCGCTTGGTAAGCAAGCGTGTCTGGCATCCCCTGTTACGCTTTTTAGGGCTAAAGCCCCGTCGTGCTTATCAAACACGCCATACAGCAGCAACACTCTGGCTGTCGGCAGGCGAGAACCCGGAGTGGATCGCACGCCAGCTGGGACATTCAACCACTGAAATGCTGTTTCGGGTCTATAGCCGTTACATCCCCAATGTTACACGTCGCGATGGCAGTGCTTTTGAAGCCATGCTAGAAAAACTCAATACAGAGGAGCTTGCACATGAATAGTAAGGCTTTCTTTGGTGGTGTGGTCGTCAGCCCAGAAGCAGATATGGTCGCTCGTGAATTAATCTATGAGCTACACATTCCCAAACTGCACAATCTGGCCTTTTTGCTGAAAGTTAACAAATGTTTCGATGACCATCAGGCTTTGAGACTTTGGCTACAGCGAATGCTAGATGATGGACAAGCCCATTACGATGATTTAGCTCAACAAGCCCGTATCCGGTTAATAAATCTAGCTCCCTGATCTAATAAATATACAAGGTCATCAAATTGATGACCTTAGCCCCTTATACCCATAAAAAGGTAAACCCATGCATAAAGATATTTCAATTTGGATGCCACTTTATATTGGCGACTTACAGGCAAAATTCGCACGAATGACTGTAGAACAAATCGGTGCAACACTTCTGTTAATGATGGATTTCTGGAAAAATGGTGCCATTCCTCATGACCTAGCTGTTTAGTCCCGGCATTTGATGGATCGGATCAATTTTAAAAAGTTCAGGTTCATCTGTCCACTGTTTGCAGATGAATTCGTAGGGAGTCAGGCCCCTGAGTGTTTTGAGTCTGCGGCCGAAGTTGTA